>CANKLZ010000001.1 GCA_947483795.1 Micrococcales bacterium
ATCCATCATTTACAAAGATTCACAAGTGGATCGGTACAAAGCCGCTGCAGTGGACCCAATATTGTATGGAAATGACTGCTGCTGAGAACATAAAATTCAATTCACTGCTTCCTAAGTTGAATTCTGCATCAAGATTCAGCTCAAACGGTAAGACATGGAGGCTTACCGTGCGACCGGTATATCCGCACGAAACAGGTTGTCAGTCACTAATCAGATAGTTCAAGTTGTAAACTGCTCAATAATGTCCCCACTTGAAAACTCAAATGTTTCAGACGCTGCGCACTATTCAATTGAAGTGGCCCGTCAGCGTATCGCAGGGAAAAAACTTCTAGTCCTAACCGGAGCTGGTCTCAGCACAGACTCGGGTATTCCAGATTATCGAGGTCAAGGACGAGTCGCTAAACATCCAATGACCTACGACACTTTCATGGGCTCATTCGAAGCTCAGCAGCGATACTGGGCCAGAAGCTATGTCGGTTGGTCGAGAATTGCTTCCGCCACACCAAATCCTGGACACTATGCCCTAACAAAAGCTGAAGAACAAGGGAAAATAGCCGCACTTGTGACTCAAAACGTGGATGGCTTACATCAAGCCGCAGGTAGTAAGGCTGTGATTGATCTTCATGGCAGGCTTGACCAAGTCGTATGTATGGGCTGTAGAAACTCGATTTCAAGACTAGAGATGGATCACTTGCTACGAGAACATAATCCGTCGCTGGCTAAGGATGAACAAATCGAGTTCACTCCCGATGGTGACGCCGAGGTTGAAGGAACTGAAAATTTCGTGGTACCAAGTTGCAACACGTGCGATGGCGTCTATAAGCCCGATGTAGTGTTTTTTGGTGAATCTGTTCCAGTGCCGCGTGTTGAACTAGCCTTGGCGAAACTTGCTGAATCAGATGTGTTGCTTGTAGCAGGAACTTCACTGACGGTTAACTCTGGATTTCGGTTTGCTAAACAAGCACTCAAGTCACAAAAGCCCATAGTTATAGTGAACATTGGTCCCACCAGAGCGGATGCTCTAGCAAATGTAAAAATCGAAGCCAATACTTCTTTGGCACTGGAAAGGCTTTTAGTTGACTGAAACACTTCTTGGTCTTCTTCGTCACGGCCAAACTGACTGGAATATAGACCTCAGGTTGCAGGGCTCTACCGACATTCCGCTTAATCAGACAGGCAAAGCCCAAGCACAGATAGCCGCAGAACTCTTACAGCGTGAGGACTGGGACGTAATCATTGCCTCTCCCCTCTCTCGAGCTAAGGACACTGCTGACATTGTTGGCATTGAACTAAACATGCCAGTGGTTGTGGTTCCTGAACTAATCGAGAGATCCTTCGGCTCAGCTGAAGGTATGGATCACGCCTCATGGCGCAAGCTATACGAGAGCCAAGTAACCATCGAGGGGCTAGAGTCTTTAGATGATTTGAGGGCTAGAACATTGTTGCTACTCGATTTGATTAAAAACGAATACGCCGGTCAGAGGGTTTTGGCAGTATCACACGGTGCGTTTATAAGAAAAGTTCTGACCATAATCAGCTACGGTGAACTACCTAGAGAAGGTGATCGCCTGGGTAACGCTTCCCTCAACAAGTTCATGCATGCCGATGGCATCTGGACAATTAGCGACTATAGACCTGAAACCTTAGGCGTCTAACTTACTGAAAAGCTTTAGCAGTTCATCTGCTGATTGATTCCAATCGAACATGTTTGCCTTTTGTATAGCTTTTTGAGATTGTTCTTCCCAGTTATCACCTTGTGTAAGTTCAAGAACAGCTTCAGCAAATGAAGCTGGATCTTCAGGATTGAAGTAGATACCCGCTTGGCCTGCCACCTCAACGAATATCTCCAAGCTGGAAACAACAAGCGGAGTACCAAGTTGCATTGCCTCTACTAGAGGGATACCAAATCCTTCGTCCTTACTTGCCGACACTAACGCGCAAGCATTTGATAGCAGGTCCTTGTATTCCTGGTCAGATACACCATTGTGAAAGGTCAATTCTGCTCCAACTGTCTTAGCTAGTAATTCCAACTGGCTTTTTCTAGAGTCAGATATCTTGCTCAAGAGATGCAATCTATAGCCTGTTAGTAGAGCAACACCTTTGACTAAGGTTTCAACATTTTTATATGGCATAAATGAACCGATGTATAAAAGGTCCTTCGAGTCTTTGAATTTTCTTGGCTGGATCGAGTTCATTTTGTCTGGCGCGTTGTGGACAACCGCTATTGGCCGTTTAGTCAGATGGTGTCTGATCATCAATTTCTTTGTTGTGTTTGAAACTGTTGCAATTGCGTCTGCTCTGTTCAGCAGCCAACGTTGAGGTTGATAGCTCAGATGATACAGACGCCAAATTGCTCTAATGAGAAGATTCAGATCTTGCGGAGGTTTGCGGTGTCTGTAATAAATCAAATCGTGAAGTGTCAGTATCAGTTTGTATCTTCGCCCAACGCTCCCCATGAGTTGCATGGGTGAAAAAGCGTGAGTTGCACCTAAGTTGTTCAGTTTTCTTGCGATGAAGAACTCAGTTAAGGCTTGCGGGTTATTGAGAACAATGTATTCGATTCCTAGAGGAAGCGACTCTAATTGACGCAAATCATGAATGATAGCGACAACTCGTACTTTGCTTGAAAGTGCCTTTACAAGTTCCGAGCTGAATCTACTTATGCCATCGTGTCGATCAATTCTGATGAATCTAGCATCGAAGTGCAGGGTTTGCATTTTTAGTGAGAACCCGCAAGAAATCTGTTCATCACGTCAACAGCCTCTTGGGATCTCTCATAGTGCACAAGATGTCCGCAACCCTTGATTTCATAGACTTCGGCATTAGCCATGGTCTTAGCAATTTCCTTGACCTTGTATACCGGCGTAACTTCATCTAGGTCTGCGGCAATCATAAGAACGGGTTTAGTTATCTTGGTTACGTATGGCGTGACGACATTTTCAGTTGAGGCTAGGTAACTCTCCCAAACGACTTGGGAGTTTGCAAAGCTATTGAAATGAGATCTGTGCTGATTTTTGATCCAGTGGCGGAGTTGTTTGTCTTTGGTTTTAGTTGTGAAAGCTGACATCGAATCAACCAACAGGTAGGTTTTAGCCATTCGGATACCAATTCCTGCCGGCATGACGTGGACTACCCAGTAGTAGAACTTTACGAACTCAAGAAGAACCTTAGAGACAGGTTTCGTTCGGCCGCCACCAACAGGGTTCACCAAGATGATGCTCTCGAAAAGGTCATGGCTTGACTCGCAAACGCTAACCATTAGTGTTCCAAATGAGTGGCCAAGTGCTATTGGTCTTTTCAGATTAATCTCTTCAAGGAAATCCTCGAGCCACTTTGCGTATGCGTTTAAGTTGTGCTCTTGTTCTAAAGGTTCGGAAGCTCCAAAGCCAGGTAGGTCTGGCGCATAGACATTAAAATCCGTCAAGCCTCCAGCAAAAGCTTCGAGCCCGTGGTGATCGCCTCGGTAGCCGTGGACTAGAACTAGGTTCTTGGCCTTTGAGGAATCTACTGTGCTGGCTGGATAAAGCCAGTAATGGGCTTTGACGCCATGTACCGTAGCGCTCTTGGGTACAGCTCTTTTTCTAGCATCAGCCATGTATTCAGCGGAAGATTTCATTTGCACCTCCCATGCCTCAATCTCTAAAGTAATTCTAGCCAGCCATTCTGAGAATTTTCGAGCGCTTGCCTGTGCTGGAATGTCTGAGATGCAAAGTAGTCTTTTGCTGTGAATGACTCATCAAACAAACTGAAGTTACCCGACTGGCTAGACACAATCGCCGTATTCGATACGGAGACAACTGGCTTGAATCTTGCCGAAGACAGAATAGTAACTGCAGCGCTGCACCGAATGAGTGCTGATGGTGAAGTACTTCCGGGTGGACATGATTGGGTTCTAAACCCAGGTATACCGATTCCTGAGATTGCCAGCAAGGTCCACGGCTTTTACGACAAACACGTGGCTTCAGCTATGCCAGCGTCAGAAGGTGTGCCTCAGATAGTAAATGCTATAGCTGCCTGTTTTGTAGAGGGAATTCCGGTACTCGCTTACAACGCAGCCTATGATTTCACCATTCTGCATTACGAAGCCCTTCGTAATAACGTAGTTCCGCTAACTTTTGGTGCTGTTATAGATCCACTAGTTATCGACAAAACAATTGATAAGTACCGCAAGGGTAAGAGGAACTTAGCTTCATCTGCTGATAGATATCAAGTACCTTTAGTATCTGCTCACACTGCAAAAGATGACGCAGTTGCAGCCGGACACGTTGGCTTAGCGATGTTGAGATATTTCGTGGCACAAGATAAGCCAGTAGTCCCTTTCCCAGATTCCGCTCAAAGTCTTCATGACCAGCAGGCTAAGTGGGCTGACGAAATTGATGCCAGCTACGCCAAGTGGAGACAAACCGATGTCCCAGACTACAAACCTGTATTCGGTTGGCCCGTAAAGCTGCTTGGTTAAACTAAAAATGGACCTCGGTGAGGTCCATTTTGATTTGGTGTCAGATTAGTTCTGAGTACCGAAGTTCTTGTATCTTGCGTTGAAGCGCTCAACACGACCTGCTGAGTCCATGATTCTCTGCTTACCTGTGTAGAAGGGGTGAGACTCTGAAGAGATTTCTACGTCGAACACTGGGTAAGAGTTGCCATCTTCCCACTCGATTGTCTTGTTGCTAGTGACAGTTGAGCGGGTTAGGAATGCAACGCCTGATGCTAGATCGCGGAATACGACAGTCTCGTACTTTGGGTGGATATCAGCCTTCATGAGAAAACTCTTTCAATTCAAAAGGTAGGTAGTGCTCTTTGGCACTTAGATAAGACTATACCAAAGACAAGCCAGTTCGCCAGTAGTTATTTGGCTCGAACCGCAAATCTGCCGCCCTGGAAGGCAACTTCTAGGGGTAAACCATAAGCTTCACTTAGTTTTTCTGTCGTAAGAGTGTGATTTATTGGACCGCTAGCGATAATCCTCCCCTGATTCAATACCAATGCGTGAGTAAACCCTGCAGGGATTTCTTCTAGGTGGTGGGTGACCATAATGATTGCTGGAGCCTTTGGATGGGATGCATAACCACTGAGAATTTTGATAGTTGCCTCGCGTGAGCCAATGTCTAAGCTGGCAACCGGCTCATCAAGCAACAAAAGTTCTGGGTCAGGCATAATTGCTCGAGCGATCTGAACTCTTTTCTTCTCGCCATCGCTGAGGGTTCCAAAGGGTCGATCAGCGTATTCGCTAAGGTGCCATTCGCTAAGCACTCGCCTGGCTCGGCGTTCGTCAACGTCTTCATACATTTCCTTAAACCTGCCGGTGACTGCGTAAGAAGCTGTCATTACAGCGTCTAAAACGTTTTCTGAGTTTGGAATGCGACTGGCTATGGCTGTGGAAGCAAAACCAACCCTGGTCCTCAGTTCAAACACATTTATCTCACCTAAAGCTTCGCCAAGCACTCTAGCTGTTCCAGAACTTGGTTGAAGCTGCGCGGCAGCAATCTTTAGCAAAGTGGTCTTTCCAGCACCGTTAGGTCCGACTATGACCCAACGCTCGTTGTCTTGGACGCTCCAATTGATGTCGGCAAGGATAGTTTTACCTGATCTTTGGACACTTAGGTTGTCGAGTGCAAATACTTCATTCATAGAGTTTCAGCCTAGGCTATGGCTAATTGTGACAAGAAAAGACACACACGAGATAGCGAAACATAGCATCGGCGAATAAGGCGTTAAGGTTTGTTTATGAGTCTGAGTCCACGAATGCTTGTCATCTTCGATGTTGACTCGACTCTTATTGAGCAGGAAGTGATCGAGCTGTTGGCCGATTGTGCTGGTAAGCGTCCAGAAGTAGAAGCTGTCACGGAACGAGCCATGAGTGGTGAGCTTGACTTTACTTCGAGCCTAAAGGCACGTGTTCGAGTCCTTGAGGGGCTACCTGAAAGCGTTATTGCTGAGACTCTAGCCAAATGCACAATAACGCCAGGAGCCAAGAAGTTAATCGATGCCATTCATTTGGCTGGTGGCAAAGTCGGTGCTGTCTCAGGCGGGTTCTCTCAGTTGCTTGAACCATTGGCTAAAGAACTCGATCTCGACTTTTATAGAGCAAATACCCTTGAAGTCGTTGACGGATATCTGACCGGAGATGTTACTGGCCCAATTATTGATAAGCCGGCTAAGGCTACTGCGCTCATTGAATGGGCAGACTCTCTAAAGCTTGATTTGAAATACACCGTTGCAATTGGCGATGGCGCTAATGATTTAGACATGATGCAGGTTGCAGGATTGAGTGTTGGTTTTAATGCCAAGCCACGAGTACGAAAAGCAGCCGATGTAATCTTGGATTCTTTAGACCTTAGTGAAGCCCTAGGTCTAATTGGTCTTTAGTGACCAGTTGAATGCAAACCACCATCAACGTGAATGATTTCACCTGTTGTCATGGGGAACCAGTCACTGAGAAGAGCAACAATTCCTCGTGCAGCTGGTTCAGTGTCTGCAAGTTCCCAACGAAGTGGGGCACGATCTACCCAAATGTCTTCCATGCTAGAAAATCCAGGAATGCTCTTACCTGCAGGTGTTCTTAGTGGACCAGCAGAGATTAGATTTACGCGAATGTTGTCTTTACCCAAGTAGCGAGCTAGGTAGCGTGAAGTTGACTCGAATGCTGCTTTAGCAACGCCCATCCAGTCGTATACAGGCCATGACACAGAAGCATCGAATGTAAGACCAGCTATAGATGAGCCTTCACGCAAGATTGGTTTTGCAGCCATAGTGATTGACTTAAGGGAATAGGCAGAGACCTGAACAGCGGTTGCAACATCTGGCCATTCAGTTTCGAGAAAGTTACCACCAAGTGCGGTGCCTGGAGCAAAAGCGATAGCGTGCACAATGCCGTCTAGGTGCGGAAGGTGTTCTAGTACTCTTGCTGGTAAGGTAGCCAGGTCCTCATCGCTTGTGGCATCAAGTTCAATTACCGGGCAAGGCTTTGGCAGGCGTAAGGCAATCTTCTCGGTAATTGCCATCATTCGACCGTAAGAGGAAAGAACGATGTCAGCGCCTTGTTCCTGAGCCAAACGAGCAACAGTGAAAGCGATGGATGCTTCGGTTAGAACTCCTGTGATTAGAAGTTTCTTGCCCTCTAAAATTCCCATGATTCAATAATCTTTCCGATCGACTTGTGTTGCCTGTTTTATTCTGCCAGCAAGTTGGTGATTTATGGCTCTAGTGACCCATGCCAAGTCCACCATCGACCGGAATAACTGCTCCAGAGATGTAGGAGGCATCATCGCTTGAGAGCCAAAGAACCACTTTGGCAACTTCCTCCGGTGAGGCAAACCGTCCAGCAGGAATCTTTGATTTGTACTGGTTTTGGACTTCTTCACTCAGTTCAGCGGTCATGTCTGTGTCGATAAAACCTGGGGCTACGACGTTAGCAGTTATCCCCCGACCACCGAGCTCACGTGTTAGTGATCTGGCCATTCCCACTAGCCCGCTCTTAGCCGCTGAATAGTTCACCTGGCCAGCGCTTCCAAGAAGGCCCACTACTGAACCAATGAAAATGACTCGACCAAACTTTGCTTTCATCATGCCTTTAGTGGCTCGCTTGAGAACTCTGAATGAGCCTGTGAGGTTTGTGTTCAATACATCCTCGAAATCCTCATCGGACATTCTCATCAATAATGTGTCACGAGTTATGCCAGCGTTAGCGACAAGGATTTCAACAGGGCCAAGCTTTTCCTCAATTTCAGCGAAAGCAGAATCAAGTGAACTGACATCAGTCACATCTGCCTTGACACTAAGAGATCCAGTAGGACCCTCACCACTTCTTACCGTGACTGCGACTCGATGACCTGCGCGAATAAATTCTTCGGCAATGGCTTTACCGATACCTCGGTTGCCTCCGGTAACTAGAACTGTTCTTGGAGTAGTCATCTATATTTCGCCTTCTCAGGTAACTAGGTGATAATTGGCATGTAAGCAGAACAAGTCTATATCTGGGCTTGTATTAAGGGCTTCTGGTTAGGAACCTAAAAAAATTGTCTAAAACTCAGTCGGTGACATCCCTTGAGATATCCCCTGAATTAGAGAGGCGCAATCGCTTCATCAAATACACCATCGCAATGATTGTTCGCGTTGTTTGCATAGTCCTAGCAGTAAGTGTGCCTCTTGGTTGGCTAACTTTCGTTTTCGCTTCCGGAGCAATTTTTCTACCCTATTTCGCAGTTATCATCGCGAATGCTCAAGGTGGAGGTTCCTCAAAATCAGGTCCTAAATCTGCAGAAGCTCCAACAATAAGCATCTCTGCCGATGCATTCAAACAAGCAAAGAGTCATGATGACGGCGAACAATAGACCTATCTCTACTTGGCTTGGCTGGTTTTCACTAGTACTGATTTTTACCACTGCTTGCATCTTGCTATCCAAATGGCAGTTCGATAGACAAGCTGAAGTTGTCGAAACTAACTCTCGCATTGCCGCCAGTTATGCCGCTGAGCCTAAAGCTTTAGAAGAAATTCTCAGTACTAAACAACCGTGGGAAACATCTCTTGAGTTTAGATCTGTACTTGTCTCTGGCCTATACATTCCAGAAGAGAGCTACCTAGTTCGCAATCGCCCATACAACGCCTACCCAGGGTTCTTGCAACTAGTAGCGTTTAGAACCGATGGTGGTTCAGTAATTTGGGTCGAGAGAGGTTGGCTACCAACCGGCAGTAAGTCAGACTCCCCTGATGATGTTCCTCTGGTTGATTCTGTCCATCGTCAACTCACGTTAAGACTTCGCCCATCCGAACCCTCATTGGACAGAACAGCACCTTCCGGACAGCTTGCAAGCATTCATCTTGATTCAGCTAGTTCAAACCTTGATTCAACGGAAACCTACACTCAGGCTTATGGACGACTGATTGATGAATATCCTCAATTGCCCGCTGGTCAAAGAATTGGCAAACCTGAACTCAGCGAAGGTAATCACCTCAGTTATGCCATGCAGTGGATACTTTTTGGTCTGATGGCGATAGGAGCAGTGATCTGGACGCTATCACAAGAGCGCCGCAGGAAAATGGGCTTGCCACCGCGGAGACTAAAAATGCTCAATAAAGATAAAGACGCAGAAGTGGAAGACAAAATATTGGATTAGAAAAATTGGCCGCCTACATATAAACGGCCAATAATCTTCTACAGTTTTACTTCTTTACAGCTTTCAGAGCAACTATCCCGAAACCAACCTTGTTGATCACATCTGCAAAGACGTAAATGATTGCCGCCAGACATACCGCCAGCTCAATGGTCTTTGCATCTGAACCAGATAGCTCGAGGAACTCTTGAACTGCAGTTCCAATTGGATAAATCACCCACCCGAAGATAACGAATTTCTTCATGTTCAGAATGGACTGCTTTATTGCAGCAGTGCCCTTAGTTGGCTTTAGCTGCCAAATTGTGTAGGCGATGTACATCCAGGCAACAGATGAGATGATGAAGTTCATGTAGTTACCCACACTGCCAGGCTGACCAATTTCTCCGAAGTAACCGGTGATGATCATGACAAGGTCCGCCATGACCAAACGGTAGGTGGTTCCCTTAGGTGCACCGGCAAGAGATGCAATGATTCCAAACTCTAGAAGCAGTAGTGGAGTCGTCAAAACCCAGTCCAAATACCTAACCGGCATTGTTGACTCAATTGCTGCTACATCAGTTATGCCTGGGAATGAAACCATGTCCTTCATCTGCCAGTAAAGGATTGCCGCGATAAATGTAACCAGAGCAGCATAGGTAGCTGTTGACTTATGTTCTGGCTTTAGTTCTGTTCTCTCTAACAAAAAATAAAGTGTGCCTGCGGCCATTGAAACAAATCCCAGCATGAATAGTGCTTGAGTGATACTTAATAAATCCATAATCGATCCCTTCTAGATCATTTGAAAATACACTATTGGAGATTAAGGCTAAATTGCCTTAGGACAGGACTATCAAATCTCGATAACCATCGTTCCAGAGGTCTTCCTGTCCGTCTGGCATAACCAAAACTCTTTCGGGATTTAGAGCATCCACGGCACCAACATCGTGAGAAACCAGCACTACAGCGCCTGAGAAGCTCGCTAGAGCCTTGAGGATCTCTTCACGGCTTGCTGGGTCTAAGTTGTTGGTTGGCTCATCAAGCAGCAACACATTCGCTCTGGATACCACTAGAGCTGCAAGTGCCAGTCTGGTCTTCTCCCCACCACTTAGTACCTGGGCAGGCTTATCAACATCATCCCCAGAGAAGAGGAAGGAGCCAAGGACCTTACGAGCATCTGTGTCATTGAGTTCTGGAGCCTGAGCCTGCATGTTTTGCAGCACTGTCTTATTCATGTCCAGGGTCTCGTGCTCTTGGGCGTAGTAACCAATCTTGAGTCCGTGACCGGCGTCTATTTTTCCGGTGTCTGGTTGCTCGACGTCCCCAAGAATTCTTAGCAAAGTGGTTTTACCAGCACCGTTGAGGCCGATGATTACAACTCGAGATCCTCTATCAATTGCTAAGTCCACGGCGGTGAAAATTTCAAGTGAGCCGTAACTCTTGCTTAGGTTATGCCCAAACAGTGGGGTCTTGCCACAAGATTGAGGCTCGGGGAATCTAATGTTAGCTACCCTGTCTTTTTCACGAACATCATCAAGGGAACTAAGTAGTTTCTCAGCACGTTTGTTCATTTGGTGCGCCGCAGTTGCTTTAGAAGCTTTAGCTCCAAACTTTGCTGCCTGTAGTTGCAGCACCGATGCTTTCTTTTCAGCTATAGCCCGGTCGCGCTTTCTACGCTCTTCGTCTGCTTCGCGCTGCTTTAGGTAAGCTCGCCAGCCCATGTTGTAGATGTCAATTACTCCACGATTAGCATCGAGGTAGAAAACACGATTGACCGTTTCTTCAACAATGTCGATGTCGTGACTAATGACTATGAGACCGCCTTGATAGTTCTTCAAGAAATCTCGCAACCAAGTGATGCTGTCAGCATCCAAGTGGTTTGTCGGCTCATCCAGAATCATGGTTGTCGCATCCGAAAAGAGAATTCTTGCCAACTCGATGCGTCTTCTTTGTCCTCCAGAGAGTGTGCCAATAGGCTGACTTAGAACATTCGGCTTGAGCCCCAAGTTGCTTGCAATCGAAGCTGCCTCTGCTTCTGCGGCGTATCCGCCGTTCGCTTGGAATTGATTCTCTAGTTTCTCGTAACGTTCCATAGCTTGCGCATAGACATCTTCATCCACCGAACCCATTTGCTCGCGGGTGGCTTCAAGTTTCTTGATGATGGTTCCCAGGCCTCGCGCATTCAAAATACGATCACTCGCGAGTTCTTCAAGGTCACCAGTTCTTGGATCCTGCGGCAGATAGCCAATTTCTCCTATGCGTTCCACAGAACCTGCACTTGGTTGAAAATCCCCCGCTATTACTTTAGTGAGAGTGGTCTTACCGGCTCCGTTACGACCGACAAGCCCGACCTTATCCCCCTTGGATACCTGGAAACTTACCCCAGACATCAAAACTCTTGCTCCAATGGTTATTTCAAGTTCACGCACGTTAATCATGACGGAACTCCAATTGGTGGTTGATTTTTGATGAAACCGAGTTTGGCTCCCTGTACTACCCTACAATTAAGAAAACATTCAGGTATGAAAGGCCACCAAGTGAGCATTGCACAACAGAGAAACGTAACATTCATAGATTCCGTCATTTCTCGTTCAAGAGTTTCTGATGTTGCACTTGTTTCAACAGGAGTCTTGATCACAGCGCTAGCGGCTCAAGTATCAATCCCTGCTTTCCCAGTACCGTTCACGCTTCAAACTCTTGCGGTTCTTTTGATTGGGGCAACCTACGGAGCTGCTCGCGGAGCTATCACCATGAGCGTTTACGCCCTCGTTGGAGTGCTAGGTGCTCCGGTGTTCACTGAAGGAAAGGGCGGATTAGAAGTCCTATTGAGCGCTAGAGGTGGGTTCATTATAGGTTTCATTTTCGCTGCCGCTTTGATTGGGCGCATGGCTGAACTTAAGTGGAGTTCAAACTTTCTTAAGATGACCGCAAGCTTCGTGCTGGGATCCCTGGCTATTTACGCAGTAGGAATACCTGTATTGGCAATGTTGAACCCTAAGTTGAATTCAGACTTGATTGCGGCAACAGTGGCTATGTCACCGTTCTTCATCTGGGATGCTGTGAAAGCCGTTATTGCTGGTGCACTTTTACCAACCGCTTGGGTAGTTGTAAAGAAGATCAAAGGTTAAATAGCAAAACCAATTGCTCGCATTTGTTCTCTACCGTCTTCGGTAATTAGTTCCTGACCCCATGGTGGCATCCATACCCAGTTGATTCTGAAAGCTTCAACAACTCCATCCAGAGCCATGCCCATTTGTTCTTCAATGACATCTGTCAGAGGGCAGCCAGCTGAAGTTAGGGTCATGTGAATCAGCAGTGAGCCATCTTCAGATTCTTTAAGGTCATAGATAAGACCTAGGTCAACAATGTTTACACCGATCTCAGGGTCGATTACTTCCTTGATTGCTTCAAGGACCTCATCGTATCTCTCAGGAGAAAGATCTATTTCGGACAAGGTTATGCCTTCACGTATCTGTCGTAACCTTCAGCCTCAAGCTGGTCTGCGAGTTCCGCTCCACCTTGTTCAGCAACTTTTCCATCTACGAAAACGTGCACGAAATTCGGCTTGATGTACTTCAGGATTCTGGTGTAGTGAGTGATCATGAGAATACCTAGATCATTCGCTTGGTGCGCTCGGTTTACGCCCTCAGAAACAATCTTTAGAGCGTCAACGTCTAGTCCTGAGTCTGTCTCATCAAGAATTGCGAAGCGAGGCTTTAGAAGTTCAAGCTGCAAGATCTCGTGACGCTTCTTCTCTCCACCCGAGAATCCTTCGTTGACGTTTCGCTCTGAGAAAGTTGAATCAATCTTTAGGCCGTCCATCGCTTCACGAACATCTTTGATCCATGTTCTAAGTGCAGGAGCTTCACCGGTGATAGCGGTCTTTGCTGTTCTTAGAAAGTTCGATACGGATACTCCAGGAATTTCTACTGGATACTGCATGGCTAGGAACAGTCCGGCACGTGCACGCTCATCAACGCTCATCTCTAGAACATCTTCACCATCTAGAAGAATCTCTCCCTCGGTGACTGTGTACTTAGGGTGACCAGCTATTGAGTAAGCCAGTGTTGACTTACCTGAACCGTTAGGACCCATAACAGCATGGATCTCGCCGCTCTTGATAGTTAGGTCAACACCTTTGAGAATCTCTTTGGTGCCCTGATCTGTTTCGACTGTTACGTGTAGGTTCTTGATTTCTAGAGTTGCCATGATTTCCTTTTGGCCTAAGCCTGTTCGTATTCGATAAAAACTTCGTCGTTTTCGACTAGTACTTCATAAACTGCAACGGGTTCGTAAGCAGGTAGTGAAAGAGGTGCGCCTGTCTCCAGAGAAAACTTCGCTCCGTGCGCCCAGCACTCGATAGTTTCATTATCAACAAATCCTTCGCTTAGAGAAATCTCGCCGTGTGAACACTTGTCGTCCAATGCGTGAAACTCTCCGTTAGGGCTTTTCACAATCGCAATTGCGTGATCACCAATCTTGACTCTTAGAGCTCTTCCAGGCTTGATGTCATCAACGCCACAGATACGAATTGCCATTAGTAACTCCCTAGTTTCTCTTCAACTACCTTGGTAAGGCTTTCAACAAGATCTTCAACACCGGTTCTCTGCAGAATATCAACCAAGAACCCTAGAACAACTAAACGTCTAGCGTCATCAACTGTCATGCCTCGAGCTTGTAAGTAGAAAAGTTGCTCGTCATCAAATCTTCCTGAAGCACTTGCGTGCCCAGCTCCTTCGATTTCACCAGTCTCAATTTCAAGGTTTGGAACAGAATCTGCTCGAGCACCATCAGTTAGAAGAAGGTTTCTGTTTAGTTCGTAAGTATCTGTACCTTCAGCAACAACACGAATCAGTACGTCACCAATCCAAACGGTGTGAGCCTTGTTGCCTTGAAGAGCTCCCTTGTAGGTGACTCTAGATTTACAGTTCGGTGCAGCGTGGTCAACGAATGGTCGGTTCTCAAGGTGCTGTCCTGCACTAGCGAAGTAAACACCGTTCATCTCGACTTCTGCACCAGGCCCTGTGAAAGTGGTCACTGGAGTGATGCGAACAAGGTCACCACCAAATGAAGCGATTGAGTGCTTCAGATAAGAGTTTCTTGCAAGCTTCGAAAAGTGCGCTGAGACGTGAGCTGATCCGTTGTCCCAGTTCTGAACTGAAACAATGTTCAACTTGGCTTCATCCTGAACATCGATCTCAATAATCTCGGCCAGGTTTCCAAGACCACTGTGCTCAACAATTAGTGTGGCCTTGCTGAACTTCTTTGCCACGACAAAAACATGTAGCGCACTCGGAGTCGAATGATTTGCTGAAATCTTTACAACTACTGGCTGAGCTACTTCTGCATTTTCAGCCACTTCAACAAGAAGAGTCTTGCTTGCGTTTGTATACGCGGCAGCAGCTACACGGTCTTCTGGAACACCAATAGACCCAACTCTTGCATCAGTACTTTCGATCCAAGAAATCTCTACGTCATCGGTTGAAGAGAAAGAAACTTCTGATGCGTACTCCCCTAATACGTCTGAATCTAAACCATTTAGCTGCTCTGGTTGCAGATAACGCCATAGATCTTGAAGTGGAGAGACTGCCTCAAAGTCAGACACTGACTTCGATGAAGGCCTATCGCTTCTGATTTGTAGTGGAACGAATGACCCATGCGTGTGCTCAGCTAAACCGTGCTGAGCGGTTGATTGCGAATCTGACATTAACCGACAGCGCCTTCCATTTGCATTTCGATTAGCTTGTTGAGCTCAAGCGCATATTCCATTGGAAGTTCTTTAGCGATTGGCTCAATGAAACCACGAACAATCATCGCCATAGCCTCATCTTCAGCCATACCTCGGGATTGCAAATAGAACAATTGCTCATCGCTCACTCTAGAGACAGTAGCTTCGTGACCCATCGATACATCATCTTCGCGAACATCGACAGCTGGGTAAGTATCGCTTCTCGAAATAGTGTCAATAAGCAAAGCGTCGCAGCGAACTGTGTTTGCAGAGTGGTGTGCTCCTGGGTTTACTCGAATTTCTCCGCGGTAAGAGGTTCTTCCACCGGCTCGGGCAATTGACTTAGAAACAATTGAAGACGAAGTGTAAGGTGCAAGGTGGATCATCTTGGCTCCAGCATCCTGATGTTGACCTTCTCCTGCGAAAGCAACAGATAGCGTTTCACCTCTAGCGTGCTCACCAGCAAGAATTACTGCTGGGTATTTCATGGTCACCTTGGAACCGATGTTTCCATCAATCCATTCCATGGTTGCACCTTCGTGAGCAACTGCTCTCTTAGTAACTAGGTTGTATACGTTGTTAGACCAGTTTTGAATGGTTGTGTAACGAACGCGAGCGTTCTTCTTCACAATGATTTCAACAACAGCTGAGTGCAATGAGTCGCTCTTGTATATCGGCGCAGTACATCCTTCGATGTAGTGAACGTATGAACCCTCATCGGCAATGATTAGAGTTCTCTCGAACTGACCCATGTTCTCAGTGTTGATTCGGAAATAAGCCTGCAGTGGAATCTCAACTCGAACACCTTTTGGTACGTATACAAAGGATCCACCTGACCAAACGGCAGTGTTGAGAGCAGCAAACTTGTTGTCTCCCGCAGGGATAACAGTTCCGAAGTACTCTTGGAAGATTTCAGGATGCTCTTTAAGCGCAGTGTCGGTGTCCATGAAGATAACGCCTTGACGCTCTAGTTCTTCATTAATCTGGTGATAAACCACTTCGGATTCGTATTGAGCAGCAACACCAGCTACGAGTCTCTGGCGTTCAGCCTCTGGAATACCTAGCTTTTCGTAGGTGTTCTTGATTTCCTCTGGAAGCTCTTCCCAAGAACCTGCCTGCTTCTCAGTTGAGCGCACGAAGTACTTGATGTTATCGAAATCAATTCCACTGAGGTCTGCTCCCCAGGTTGGCATTGGCTTCTTCTGGAAATAAGAGAAACCCTTCAGTCTGAGGTCTAGCATCCACTGCGGTTCTGACTTAAGGTTAGAAATGTTTGAGACAACGTCAGTGTTGATTCCTCTTCTAGCACTAGCTCCCGCAGCATCCGTATCAGACCAGCCGAATTCATAGATACCAAGGCTGTCTAGTTCTGGACGTTCGATGGCTGCATCTGGCATTTCGTCTTCTTTCTGAAGGTTGATGGTTCAAAATGTACTTAAACAATTCTGTAAATCTACACAACGTACCCTTGTGTTTCGAAACTTTTCGCTCTTCTCAAGATGTTCTCAAGATTGACGGCTAGTCTAAGTTTACCTAAACGTTACGAACTAAGTAACCCCAGAAACGACCAGAAAGAACTTGTTTTGATCGACAATTTGTTTGGCAGTCATAGGATTCGACTTTATGCCTGGCTTTCGCTGGCAAGTCAAATACTCATAGTTGTAACTGGTGGCGCGGTTCGCTTAACTGGTTCTGGACTGGGTTGCCCGACCTGGCCCGAATGTGAACCGGGATCGCTGGTCAACGTCCCTGAGCAAGGTATTCACGGTGTCATTGAGTTTGGTAATCGACTCCTAACATTCCTCCTGCTATTTATCTCCCTCGGCACATTCATTACTGTTATGCGCCTCAAGAAAGGTAATCGCCAAGGCCTCTTTTGGACATCACTAGGACTTGGACTTGGAATAGTTGCCCAAGCAGTTTTGGGAGGAATAACAGTTCTCACCGGATTGAACTCTTGGATTGTTGGAGCACACTTCTTGGTTTCCATGGGATTGATTGTTATTGCAACTTTCCTATTTTGGTACTCGAGAGGTCGCAGGCGTTTAGCTCACAACAAAGCATTATCAAGGCTCTCACTCTTGATGATTCCAGTTACAGTCGCCGTCATAGTAATCGGAGTCATTCTGACTGGCTCAGGCCCTCACGCTGGTGACAGTGATACACCTAGAAACGGCTTAGATTCAGAGCTTTGGTCGCACTACCACTCCTACCCTGCCTACCTTCTGCTTCTCTTGACTGTCGCTCAGGTAGCACTTCGATGGTCTATCACTGGTCCAAATAGCGCGCGCTTTTCACTTGGATTACTGGCAGTTTTGGGTTCACAGGCCATGCTTGGGCTAATTCAGACCTGGTTAGGTCTTCCCCTGATCTTGGTTGGTCTGCACATGCTCGGTGCATCCGTTCTAGCAAGCTTGATCACCTATCAAGCACTGCTCAACAAAGCCTGGTTAGGCATTAAATGACAGCAGTGTTCTGGTTTAGAAGAGATCTCCGACTTCAAGACAATGAAGCGCTAACTGCTGCTTTCGACTCTGCACCAGATGGGGTCGTTGCTGTTTTTATGTTCAATGAGCCTGATTACCAAGAACTTGAAGGAATCAGGCAGCATAGCTTGACGGAATCACTCAGATCCCTGAGCGGGGACATCAATGGACAGTTGAACATTGTTTCGGTCAAATCAGCATCTGAGTTTGCCGAAAGGCTGATACAACTGTGCCAGTCATGCCAAATCTCTAAAGTCTTCGCAATGCAGTCATTCGACCCTAAAGGTGTTTCTGAACAGAAATTGGTTCTGGAAGCTCTCAAAGTTGAAAGCATCGAGTTGCAACTAATTGGTTCAGCATATGCTGTCTTGCCAGGCACCGTTTCTAAGCCTGATGGCGAAAACTATCGCGTTTACACACCTTTTTTCAAGGCTTGGTCACAGCTAGCAGATGTCGTACCAAAGTCACTACCCAGCAAACCGAAATGGCTAGCGATAGATGAGACAACTCAAATTCCCACTCCCTCTAAACCTTCACCACTCAAAGTAGTTGCTGGTGAAGCTTTCGCCTTAAGAACATTTGAGCGCTTCATAGATAGAGCTCTTGATAACTATGACGAAGACCGAAATCGTGCTGATCTGAGTGGAACCGCGCATCTTTCACATGCCTTGGCTCACGGTGAGATACATCCGAGAACACTATTGGCTCGACTAGGTGACTCCAAGGGTCATGAAGTTTTTCGAAAGGAAATAGCATGGCGTGAGTTCTACGCTGATGTGCTCTTTCACTATCCACACACAGTCGACGACTACTACGAACCAAGATTCAAGAAACTTCGCTATGACACGGGCGCTGTTGCCGACAAACGTTTTGACGCTTGGTGCAAGGGTGAAACAGGTTACCCAATGGTCGATGCTGGCATGAGGCAGCTACTGGCCGAAGGCTGGATGCATAACAGAGTAAGGATGATTGTTGCTTCTTTTCTTGTTAAAGACCTGCATATCGAGTGGACTCGAGGAGCCGAGCACTTCGAGGCGCATCTCAGTGACTTCGATCCAGCCTCAAACTCGCACGGATGGCAGTGGACAGCAGGTTGCGGCACAGATGCCTCACCTTACTACCGAATCTTTAATCCAATCTTGCAGGGCCTCAAATTTGACCCTGAAGGCGACTATGTCCGCAAATACATTCCTGAACTAAGGCATCTACCAGGTTCCTCAGCTCATGAGCCTTGGGAACTCTTTGATGGTTACGCAAATGGTTATCCGGAGCAGATAGTGGATCATGCGCAGGAGCGCAATGAATCGTTAGCTCGACTCGAAGAGTTGAAAAATCTAATTTCCTAGAAGATTTTGATAAACACCAGAGGATCTACTCCGATGGCAATAAACAAGACGGTTAGGTAAGAAATCGAAAAGTGGAATAACTTCATCGGATTCTTAACCAATCCAGCCTTGGTCTTCTTTTGAAGTAAATGAGACTCAACGATGAACCAAATTCCACCGATAATGGCGGTCATGCTGTAAATCAACCCCATTGGGTGAACCGGAATCAGTAGCAGAGTTGATGCAACCATTGCATAGCTGTAAAGAACTATTTGCTTGGCTACATTATTGCTATCCGCCACCACCGGAAGCATAGGTACGCCTGCTGCCTTATAGTCTTCAAGGTATTTGATAGACAACGGCCAATAGTGAGGCGGAGTCCACAGAAAGATCATTAGAAACAGGACCGCTGCGGACCAGGTCACTGTTCCAGTAACGGAGCTAAAGCCAATAAGTACGGGCATGGCTCCCGCTGCTCCTCCCCAAACAATGTTCTGGGCCGTTCTTCTCTTCAACAGCAGCGTATAGATGAAAATGTAGAACAATTCGGCAGAAAGAGCCAGGATTGCGCTTAGCCAGTTGACCATAAAACCAAGCCACAGCACAGCGAGAACACCTATGGCAACGGCGAAGAATTTGGCCTCAAACAAGGTCAAGTGTCCAGTAACTAGAGGTCTTTTCTGGGTTCTACCCATAATTTTGTCAATATCTGCGTCGATTATGCAGTTGAAGGCATTCGCAGAGCCGGCACTAAGCGATCCACCAATCAAAGTAGCTAGAACTAGCCATAGATTTGGAATTCCCTGTTGAGCGAGAATCATCACTGGAACGGTAGTTATAAGCAACAACTCGATGACTCTTGGCTTAGTCAAAGCGAAGTACGCAGCGAGCTTACGACCAAAAGAAATGTTGGTTTCTAAGCGCTCAGGGTTGATTTTTACGGAGGAAGTCATCCCTGCCAGTCTAAGCGAAATAGATTCTTCCGTTACAAATCCGTAATCAAATAGTGTGTCGGGTATAGACTTCAAAGGCACTAGAAACAACCAATTTGGGCTAAAAATGACGGCTCAGATATGCGAAAAGGGCAAAGAAGCCATTAGTAAGCAATATTCGACTCAAAAACACTAAGGAGAACGTGTCGTGTCACTAATCTGGGACAACATTGATTCAAAATCTGTAGATACAGCGCGTATTCTGGCTGCTGACGCAGTTGAAAAGGTCGGTAATGGCCATCCGGGAACCGCAATATCACTGGCTCCTGTTGCCTATCTCCTATTCCAAAAGGTTATGTGTCACGATCCAGCAGATGAGAAATGGACTGGCCGTGATCGCTTTATTCTCAGTGTTGGCCACTCTTCTCTAACTATTTACAATCAGCTTTACTTAGCTGGTTACGGTCTTGAACTTGATGACATCAAGTCGCTTAGAACTTGGGGTTCGGCAACCCCTGGTCACCCTGAGTATGGACACACCAAGGGCGTTGAAATTACTACTGGCCCACTTGGGCAAGGTTTAGCTTCGGCCACCGGTTTTGCGTACGCAGCCAGATTTGAAAGAGGTCTATACGACCCGGAAACTCCAAAAGGTGAGAGTGCATTTGACCACTTCATCTATGTGATTGCCGGTGACGGTGACATGCAAGAAGGTGTCACTAGCGAGGCAGCATCGCTGGCAGGGCACCAACAACTTGGGAACCTTGTGGTTATCTATGACTCCAATCAAATTTCCATTGAAGATGACACCAATATTGCCTTCACTGAAGACCTAACTGCTCGATACAACTCCTACGGTTGGCATACCCAGATAGTTGACTGGAAAAAGACAGGCAACTATGTCGAAGATATTGCCGAACTGTATTCAGCCATCGAAAAAGCTAAAGCAGAAACAACTAAGCCTTCGCTAATCACGCTTAGAACAATCATCGGTTGGCCTTCACCTAAAAAGCAGAACACTGGAAAGATTCACGGCTCAGCTTTAGGTGCGGAAGAACTTGCAGGACTAAAGGCTGCCTTAGGCTTCGATCCAGAACAAACTTTCGAAGTAACCGCAGAGGTTATCGATCACACTCGAGGCAATGCTGCTTCTAGGGCACAAGAAGCGAGATTAGTTTGGCAGGCAAAGTTCGATGCATGGGCTGCTGCTAACCCAGAACAAAAGAAGCTTTACGACAGAGTTCAGTCAGGTCAAACACCAGTTGAACTTGCATCATCACTTCCTTCATTTGAAGGTGGAACTGAGATTTCAACTCGTTCTGCCAGCGGAAAAGTTATCAATGCAATTGCAAAGGTAATGCCTGAGCTTTGGGGTGGATCTGCGGACCTCGCAGAATCAAATAACACCACCATTGAAGGAGCAAAATCATTCGTACCTGCTGAATGGTCAACTCACGAATGGACTGGAACTCCATACGGTCGCGTTCTGCACTTTGGAATTCGTGAACACGCGATGGGTGCAATTCTCAACGGTATCGTGCTGCACGGAAACACGCGAGTGTTCGGTGGAACGTTCCTTATCTTTAGCGACTACATGAGACCAGCTGTTCGACTTGCTGCACTAATGAAGGTTCCATCAATCTTCGTCTGGACACACGACAGCGTTGCATTGGGTGAGGATGGTCCTACACACCAGCCTGTTGAACAACTGGCAACCCTTCGTGCTATTCCTGGTCTAGACATGGTTCGTCCAGGAGATGCAAACGAAGTTGCTTACGCGTGGAAGACAATCTTGGAACGTAGAAGTAACCCTGCTGGAATTGCGCTAACTAGACAGAACATTCCTGTGTTCAAGCGTGGCGAAGCTGATGAAACAGGTGCAGTGTTTGCCTCTGCTGAGCTAACCTCCAAAGGCGCTTACACACTTATCGATGCATCAAACTCAAAGCCAGAACTCATCCTCATTGCAACAGGTTCTGAAGTTCAGCTTGCCGTTGCTGCTAGAGCAATACTTGAAGCTGAAGGAATCAAGACACGAGTTGTCTCTGCACCATGTGTTGAGTGGTTCGATGAGCAGTCTGATTCATATCAAGAGTCAATCCTCCCAGCTGATGTTGTAGCGAGAGTTTCTGTTGAAGCAGGTCTCTCACTTGGTTGGAGTAAGTATGTCGGTCGTTCAGGTGAGAGTGTATCCATTGAACACTTCGGAGCTTCAGCTGACTACAAAACACTATTCAGAGAATTCGGCATGACTACAGAAGCCGTTGTCAAAGCCGCTCACAAATCCCTTAGTAACTAAAAATCAACAGGAGAAAAACAATGACCAGTCCCCTAGCTCAGGTAACAGCAAACGGCGTTAGCATTTGGCTTGACGATCTGTCAAGAACAAGAATTTCTTCTGGTGCTCTAGCGGAACTAATTCACTCAAGGAATGTTGTTGGGGTCACTACCAACCCGACAATCTTTGCTCAGTCCATAGGTAAGGGCGAAGGCTATGGAGACCAAGTTGCTCAACTAGCTGGGGCTGGCGCAACAGCTACCGAAGCAATCTTCGAAATCACAACTAAAGATGTCGCAGGTGCATGTGATGTTTTCACTGACGTTTACAAGTCAAGCCACGGCTTCGATGGACGTGTCTCTATTGAGGTAGAACCAGGACTTGCCAACGATACTGCTGGAACTGTAGCTCAAGCCAAAGAGCTTTTTGCAAAGGTAAACCGCGAAAACGTAATGATCAAGATCCCTGCAACTAAAGCAGGTCTTGCAGCAATCACAGAAGTTATTTCAAACGGTATCAGCGTAAACGTAACCTTGATTTTCTCTCTGCAGCGATACCGAGAAGTAATCGAAGCGTACAAAGCGGGAATTGCTTTGGCTAATGCTTCAGGTAAAGACCTAAGCAAGATTCACTCAGTAGCATCTTTCTTCGTATCTCGAGTTGACACAGAAATCGACAAGCGTTTAGTTGCCGTCGGTACAGCAGATGCACTTCAGATGAAGAGCAAAGCAGCTCTTGCGAACGCCAGACTGGCCTATGAAGTTTTTGAACAAGAATTCGCTAAAGAAGACTGGAGCAATCTTGCTGCAGCGGGTGCTAACAAACAGAGACCACTCATGGCATCAACTGGAGTGAAAGATCCTGCACTGAGCGACACCTTGTATGTAACTGAACTAATTGCTCCTGAATTGGTGAACACCATGCCGGAGAAGACTATGGAAGCAGTTTTTGACCACGGTGTTGTTCCGGCAAACAGCATTACAAGTAAGTACGAAGAAGCCAAGCTTGTGCTTCACACTATCGGCGCAATGGGTATCTCCTATGACGAAGTAACTGAACTTCTTGAAAAGGAAGGCGTAGATAAATTCATCATATCTTGGAACGAACTAGTTGAATCAGTTGATAACGCACTGAAGGCAGCAATCTAATGGCACTCAGCGTAAGAGCCTACGGTTCCGCTAAACAGGCTGTCGAAAGCAATATCCAAGCACTTGTAGACGAGAAGGTAGCAAGTCGTATTGCTAAAAAAGATTTCACACTTTGGGGTCCAGAAGCAGAAGCAGAGTCGGCTATAAGACTTGGTTGGGTCAATTCAGTTACTGATTCCAAAGCTTTAGTGGCTGACATTCTTTCATTACGCGATGACTTTAGAAGTAAGGGAATCAATCGCTTTGTTCTTTGTGGCATGGGTGGCTCCTCACTAGCACCTGAAGTAATCACCAACAAGTACGGCGTTGAATTAGTTGTATTAGATTCGACCTCCCCTGATCAGGTTCGATCAGTTGTTGAGCAGGAAATTGAACGCACTGCAATCATTGTTTCGTCTAAGTCAGGTTCTACTGTTGAAACTGATTCTCAGAAGCGTATTTTCGAAGAAGCATTTACCAATGCAGGCATTGAAAAAACAGAGCGCATAGTTATTGTCACCGACCCTGGTTCGCCTATGGAGGCAGCAGCAAAGGCGGATGGCTACAAGGTCTTTAACGCAGACCCAACCGTCGGCGGAAGATATTCTGCTCTTACTGCTTTCGGTTTGGTACCCTCAGGCTTTGCTGGCGTAGACATTGAAGAACTTATTGAGCAGGCTAATCAAGCATCGACTGTTTTGGCAGAAGACTCGCTGGATAATCCAGGCCTTGTGCTCGGCGCTGCGCTAGCAAGAACAATTAATGGTCAAGGCTTTAAGGACAAGATTGGATTACTTGCTGATCAAGCATCGCTACCTGGTTTCGGTGACTGGATTGAACAGCTTGTTGCCGAGTCAACCGGTAAGCATTCAAAGGGTGTTCTTCCTGTTGTGTTACAGGCAATTAGTTATGAAACCTTCGCGGACCTAAACGATATGTTGTTAGTTGACATATCAGCAGAGAAAAACGTTGAACTAAGTGAAGGGGTCAGCGTCTTTGCTCCCCTAGGCGCTCAATTCCTTCTGTGGGAGTACGCTACCGTCGTAGCGAGTCGACTACTTGGCATTAACCCGTTTGATCAGCCAGATGTTGAATCAGCAAAGATTGCGGCACGTGGAATGCTTGAACAAAGAGCTGCTGTCACAACAAGCGAGCATTCTTTCGATTCAATTGAAGTCAGTTCCCTAGGCATTGATTTGTCAGGCGTAACCGGAGTTGCAACTGCTTTGGTCAAGCTGTTATCTGAACTCGCCTCAGATGGTTATGTTTCAGTTCACGCTTACATGGATAGAACTGCTCCAGTAAACGCAGAAGCTCTTCGAGATGCTCTTGCCTCGGTTTCGGACCGTCCGACAACCTTCGGTTGGGCACCTAGATTCCTCCACTCGACTGGTCAATATCACAAGGGCGGTCCACGTCAGGGTGTTTTCCTGCAGCTAGTTGCGAAGCCTGCTCAAGATGTTCAAGTACCAGGCAGAGATTTCACTTTCGGTGATCTCATTGCCTCGCAAGCTGCCGGTGATGCCAAAGTTCTTGCAGCTCTTGGACGTCCCGTTCTGACTTTAACATTGAACAACCCAGTAGAAGATTTCAATACAGTTGTGGCAGCAATCGGCTAAGGAGAAACAAACCAATGGTTGAAGTGAAGTTAGGTCACGGAGCTAATCCGCTCAGAGACCCACTGGATCGAAGACTCAATCGTATCGCCGGACCATCCGGGCTAATTATTTTTGGTGTTACCGGTGACCTCAGTCGTAAAAAACTCATGCCTGCCGTGTATGACCTTGCCAACCGTGGCTTGTTACCTCCTGGCTTCTCGCTCGTAGGTTTCGCCAGAAGAGATTGGGAAGATCAGGACTTCGGACAAGTTGTCAAGGATGCCGTTAAGGAATATTCAAGAACACCTTGGAGTGAAGAAATCTGGGCTCAGCTCTCTAGAGGAATTCGTTTTGTTTCTGGCGAGTTTGGTGATGACGCAGCTTTTGACAAGTTGCGTGAAGTAATCGAAGAACTAGATGCTGAACGTGGAACCAACGGCAATCACGCCTTCTATCTGAGCATTCCTCCGAAAGCCTTTCCCTTGGTAACTCAGCAACTTTCCAGGTCAGGACTCGCAGATCGGAAACCAGACCAATTCAGACGAGTGGTCATTGAAAAGCCCTTTGGCCATGATTTGCAATCTGCTCGTGAACTCAATGAAGTTGTTGAGTCTGTATTCCCAGCCGATTCTATTTTTAGAATTGACCACTACTTGGGTAAAGAGACCGTTCAGAACATTCTGGCCTTGAGATTTGCTAATCAACTTTACGAACCGCTTTGGAACAACAATTACATCGATCATGTTCAGATCACTATGGCTGAAGACATTGGAGTTGGTGGAAGAGCCGGTTACTACGACGGTATCGGTGCGGCTAGGGATGTCATTCAGAACCACTTGCTACAACTACTAGCCTTGACCGCCATGGAAGAGCCTGTCTCATTCGATGCTGCCGACCTTAGAGCAGAAAAGGAGAAGGTTCTTTCAGCAGTAAGGCTTCCAGATGATATCGGAAAGCACACCTCTCGAGGTCAGTATGTAGGTGGTTGGCAGGGTGGTGAAAAGGTTACTGGATTTCTCGATGAAGATGGCATGAATCCTGAGTCAGTGACTGAAACCTTCGCAGCCATGAGGTTGGATATCAACACTCGTCGTTGGGCTGGAGTTCCTTTCTATCTACGTGCAGGAAAAAGGCTAGGTAGAAGAGTTACTGAAATAGCAATTGTGTTTAAGCGGGCTCCGCAGCAGATTTTTGGTGCCAGTCAAACTTCTGCTCTAGGTCAAAACGCTCTAGTTATTAGAGTTCAACCTGATGAAGGTGTAACCATTAGATTCGGTTCAAAGGTCCCCGGAGTTGGCATGCAGGTTAGAGATGTGACTATGGACTTTGGTTACGGTCACGCCTTTACTGAAGCTAGTCCTGAAGCCTATGAGCGTCTGATTCTTGATGTGTTGCTTGGTGATCCGCCACTATTCCCAAGACATGGGGAAGTGGAACTTTCCTGGAAGATTCTTGATCCTATTGAGGAGTATTGGGCCAAGAATGGTAAGCCTGAGCCTTACCGACCTGGTACATGGGGACCTGATTCAGCTGATGCGATGATGGCCGTCGACGGTCGAGTTTGGAGAAGACCATGATCAAGAACTTACCCAATACAACTACCTCGCAGATTTCACGAGAGTTGGTAACTATCCGTGAAGAAGGTGGCGCGGTTGCCCTAGGAAGAGTGCTCACTCTCCTAGTTCAAACTAAGTTCTCTGGTATCGAAGAAGCAATTCTTGCTGCTAATGAAGCATCTAGAGCGCACCCTTGTCGAATCATTGTGTTAGCTGACGAAGATATCCCTAGTGATTCAGAGCCAAGGCTGGATGCTGAGATACGAGTCGGTGGCGATGCAGGAGCTTCAGAGGTAATCGTCCTAAGTGCCTATGGTGAAGCTGCGAGTGACCCAGAGAGCCTCGTTACCGGTTTACTTCTTCCTGATGCTCCTGTGGTTGCTTGGTGGCCTGGTGTTGCCCCTGTGAAGCCAGCCACATCTGCAATTGGGCGAATAGCACAACGCAGAATTACTGACGCGGCTAGCCAGCCTGATCCAAGAGCCTGGCTAAATTCTCTAGCCGAAAATTACGAACCAGGTGATAGCGATTTCGCTTGGACTCGACTTACGCTGTGGCGAGCTCAACTAGCTGCAGTCTTGGATCAACCACCCTTCGACCCAATAACCAAGGTAGTTGTCACCGGTGCTTCAGATTCTCCGAGTACCGACCTTCTGGCAGCCTGGTTGGGTCAAAAGCTAGATGTCGAAGTTGAAAGAATCGAAACTGTTCGCGGTCAGGCTGTGTCTGGCATAAAAGGGGTAAAGCTCGAGAGGGCTTCTGGTGAAATTGAGATTGTGCGCAATATTCCAGATGTTGCGACACTAATCCAACCTTCACAACCAACAAGAGACATTAATCTTCCTAGAAGATCTCTCAGGGATTGCCTGATTGAAGACCTTCGTCGCCTAGACAGTGATGACGCTTTCGGCAGTTTGATTGTCTCGGGATTTAGATTGAATAACGGCCCAAGCAGTGCAGAAGGCTGCTAGGTCATGCGCTCTGTTGAGGTAAGAAAAGCAGTAAACGCAGCGGATGTTGCCAAGCAAGCTGCCGAGGAAATTGTTGAAACTCTAAAGTCAGTTCTCCGTTCAAAAGAAGAAGCTCATGTTGCTCTTACGGGAGGAACAGTTGGCATTCTTACTCTGGAGGTGCTGTCCAAAAGCCTAGACATAAACCAAATTGATTTTTCAAAAGTCCACTTCTGGTGGGGTGATGAGAGATATATCTCGAGTGATTCAATGGATCGTAATTCAAAACAAGCAAGAGAAGCTTTCCTGAGCTCAATCGCTGTTCCAGAGTCAAACATTCATGAGTTCCCATCCTCTGATAGCGGCTTAGATTTAGAAGAAGCTAAAAGTAGATTCGAAGAGTCTTTGCTAGTTGCTTTTGCTGGAGAAAAGCCTGGGATGGACCTAACAATTCTTGGAATGGGCCCAGATGGCCACGTTGCTTCGTTATTTCCTGGTGTGACACACCCTGCAAGCTTGGTGGTGGCAGTTCACGACTCCCCTAAGCCACCTGCACAGCGTTTATCACTCAACATGGACGTTATTAACAACTCAGCCAAGGTTCTCTTTGTTGTATCTGGAATTGATAAAGCAGAAGCAGTCGAAGCTGTTCACAAGAATCCTGAATGTGAACTGCCTGCGGCTCAAGTCGAGGCAAATGGCTTGACCCTGTGGATTATTGATGAAGCTGCTGGCGCATCGTTTTGGAGCTGCTAGTTAGGCTTTGCTTCCTTTAGCGGCTTTCTTAGCCTCGGCTTTAGCCTCGGCAAGTAAACGGACTCGACGCTCTTTGACGATAGCAACAGCTTCATCTAGTAGATCTTTTGCCTCTTGAGCTGTTCTTCTTTCCTTAACATACGCTAAGTGCGTTTTGTAAGGTTCGTGCTTAGCGATCTGCGGTGGATTGTCTTTGTCTTGGCCTGCAGGTAGTCCACAGTGCTGACAATCCAGCTCAACGGGCAACTCTGCCGGATCAACGCTTGCTGCAAATGAGGCGGAGAAACTGTGGTTATTGAAACAGTAGTAAGTAAGTTTTACTCGCTCGGCTTGAAAGCCGTTGTCCTGCTCGCCCATTGGGCCAGCTCCGACACGTGAACCTCTAATCGCTGCTGTATTACCGCTCATGGGTTATGCCCAAGAATAAGTTGATGCTAGACCCAGAATGATGACCGCTGTCACCCAGACTAGACCTAGGATGATTGTGATTCTGTTGAGGTTACGCTCGGCAACACCTGATGAACCCATAGTGGTGTTGATACCACCACCAAACATGTCGCTGAGTCCGCCACCGCGGCCCTTGTGAAGCAAGATAAGTAGGGTTAGCAAAAGGCTGGTGACGCCAAGAAGGATTCTTAGGGCGATGATGATACCGATCATGTTTTTAGTCTTTCTTCTATCAGAGACTTGTCGTCTCCCTTGTAAATTATAGGGTCAGGTGCTTTAGGAAGCGAGAAATACCGGAGAACTCGTCAACATCTAGGCTAGCTCCACCAACCAAGACACCGTCTACTTCTGGGCTTCTGAGGAATCCTGCTACGTTGCCAGCTTTCACTGAGCCACCGTACAAAATCCTTGTACTTTGGGCTATTTCAGGGCCTAGTAGTCCTTCTACGGCCTCGCGAATCTTAGTTGCGACACTCGCGGCTTGCTCTGGAGTGGCTACTTGACCGGTACCAATGGCCCAAACTGGCTCATAAGCGACGATGAACTCGCCTACTTTTGCATGTCCAGCTAGCGCTGCAAGTATTTGCCTAACTGGCACGGCACTTTGACCCTCTGACTCGAGTTCTTCAAGTGTCTCGCCGACACAGATGACTGGAATAAGGCCGTGCTTGAAGGCAGCTGCAACCTTGGACTGAACCAGTGCGTCGTCTTCTTGGTGAAAGCTTCTGCGTTCGCTGTGCCCAATGATTACGTACTGAACACCTAGCTTGCTTAGGAATGCTCCTGAAATGTCGCCCGTGTACGCGCCCGAATCATGCTGGCTGAGATCTTGAGCACCCAAAGATAATGAGTACTTCTCAGCACTGATCAGAGTTTGCACAGTGCGCAGATCTGTGAATGGAGGGAAAACGGCTACTTCGGTCTGCGTGTAGTCATGGTTGGCATCGGTAAGTGTCCAGGATAGTTTTTGCACAAAGGCTATTGCCTGCTGGTGATCCATGTTCATCTTCCAGTTACCTGCGATGAATGGAACTCTTGCTACAGTCACTTCAATACCTCTAATCCTGGCATCTGCTTGCCCTCCAAAAATTCTAAACTAGCGCCACCACCGGTGGAGATATGTGAGAAAGCAGAGTCTTCGAACCCAAGAATTCTGACCGCAGCCGCAGAGTCTCCTCCACCGACGACAGATAGACCGTCAACCTCGCTCAGTGCCTGAGCGACTTGCTTTGTTCCGTTGTCAAACGCTTCCATCTCGAAAACACCCATAGGGCCGTTCCAGAAAACAGTCTTAGCGTTTCTTATCACCGCTGCAAATGCTGCTGCGCTATCAGGTCCGATGTCTAAACCAAGTCCAGAACCACCAAATGGAGTTTCCTCAATTGCTTCGGCAGGTGTCACTAGAACTTCAGCATCTGTTCCGAACTTACTTGCCACAACAATGTCTGTTGGCAGAATCACCTCGACACCTAGTTCTGAGGCTCGTGCGAGGTATCCCTTAACTGTTTCAATCTGATCTGCTTCTAAAAGGCTCGAGCCAACCTTGTGTCCTAACGCTGCGAGGAACGTGAACACCATGCCACCGCCGACTAGTAACTGATTGATGTGCGGAAGAAGGTGATTTATAACACCAAGCTTGTCGGAGACTTTCGATCCACCCAGAACCACTGCATACGGACGCTCTGGTGTTTCTGTGAGTCTTGTTAGTACTTCCAGTTCTTTTTGGATTAGCAAGCCTGCACAACTTGGTAGTAAGCCTGGCAGCTCATAAACCGATGCCTGCTTACGGTGAACAACTCCAAACCCATCACTCACAAAGTAGTCCCCGAGGTTCGCCAACTCTTTAGCGAAAGCTATCCGCTCTGCTTCATCTTTCGATGTTTCTCCTGGGTGGAATCTCAGGTTTTCTAGAACCAACAGTTCGCCATCTTGGAGGTTCTCTACGAACTCGGTCGCAATAGAACCAGTGGTGCTTGAACTAAAGTTGACTGTAGTACTCAGTACTTCACTCAAACGCTTTGCTACTGGCTCAAGTGAATACTTCTCCACAACCGCACCATCAGGGCGACCTAGGTGACTAATCACTATAACTCTCGCTCCTTTTTCAAGAAGCAGATTGAGAGTTGGCAGTGAAGCTAGTATTCGACCATCGTCAGTGATTCGTGTGCCATCCAACGGAACGTTAAGGTCGCAACGAACAATAACGCGCTTTGACTTCAAATCAGGTAGATCAGCTAACGTGCGCATCTATGAGACTAGAGTTTTGCAGCGACAAGTTGGGTTAGTTCAACTAGGCGGTTTGAATAACCCCACTCGTTGTCATACCAAGATGAAAGCTTCACTGTTGTTCCACCAATGACTCGTAGTAGTCCAGCATCGAAGATTGATGAATGCGGGTCAGTTACGATGTCACTTGAAACAATTTCATCCTCGGTGTACATCAAGATACCCTTGAGCGGACCCTCAGCAGCTGCCTTATAAGCGGCCTTGATTTCTTCGAGAGTAACCTCGGTCTTTGAAACAAGGGTTAGGTCTGTGATTGAACCTGTAGGAACCGGAACACGCAAAGCGAAACCATCCAACTTACCCATTAGTTCTGGGAGAACCAGACCAAGTGCCTTAGCTGCTCCCGTTGATGAAGGAACAATGTTGATAGCAGCTGCTCGTGCACGACGAAGGTCGCTGTGAGGGCCATCCTGAAGGTTTTGGTCAGCTGTGTATGCGTGAATAGTTGTCATTAGTCCGTTGACAATACCGAAAGTGTCATTGAACACTTTTGCCAAAGGCGCTAGACAGTTAGTTGTACAAGATGCGTTTGAGATGATGTGGTGATTCTCTGGGTCATAAAGGTGTTCGTTGACTCCAATTACGAAAGTGCCGTCCTCGCCAGTAGCCGGGGCTGAGATGATAACTTTCTTGGCACCTGCCTCGATGTGCTTGACTGCATCTTTTGCATCGGTGAAACGACCAGTTGACTCAATTACGATGTCAACACCAAGATCGCCCCAACCTAGGTTTGCAGGGTCACGTTCGGCTAGAACCTTGATTGTGGTGCCACCAACAATAATGTTCTGACCATCTACAGATACATCCATGTTCAGACGACCCATCACAGAGTCATACTTCAAGAGGTGGGCTAGTCCCTTTGGATCACTCAGGTCGTTAACTGAAACGATTTCAAGATCCGTTCCCTTGGCAAGTTCGGCTCTAAGGAAATTGCGACCAATTCTTCCAAAACCATTGATTCCAACGCGTGTGCTCATTGTTTTTTACTCCATTTATTCTTGGCATCACAAAAGATGCGTTTTGAGGGGTGTATTAGCTTCTAACCACTCAACGTTGGGTGGGATACCTACTTTTAGGGTAGCAGAAGAGTTGATGTGTTCTTGATAGCCTCAAGGAAGCGAGCCTGAACATCAGCCCAGTTAACGATGTTCCAGAATGCCTTTACATACTCTGGTTTGACGTTCTGATAGTCAAGGTAGAAAGCGTGCTCCCACATGTCCAACATCAAAAGGGGAATTGAACCAACTGAGAGGTTACCTTGGTGGTCATAAAGTTGTTCAATGATCAGTTTTTGACCCAGAATGTCCCAAACCAAGATTGACCAACCTGAACCCTGGATGCCCAAAGCGCTTGCGGTGAAGTGAGCTCTAAAGGCATCAAATGATCCGAAGTACTCATCAATTGCAGCGGCTAACTCGCCGGTTGGCTTGTCGCCACCTTCTGGTGACATGTTTTTCCAGAAAACCGTGTGGTTTACGTGTCCTGCAAGGTTGAAGGCAAGGTCCTTCTGGAACTTGTTCACCATGGTCAGATCGTTCTTATCCCTTGCCTCAGCTAAAGCGTCTAGGGCAGAGTTAGCTCCGTTGACATAAGCCAAGTGGTGTTTGTCATGGTGGAGTTCCATGATCTTGCCGGAGATGTTTGGCTCAAGTGCTCCATAGTCGTAGCTTAGGTCTGGCAATACGTATTTACTCATGGTGTATCTCCCTTGTTAGTCTTCAGTTTCTTGAGAATCAAGTTCAGTGTTTGGAATTCCTTGCTCTGCTGCAACTTTATCCGCTAAAGCGAGCAAACGACGTATCCGTCCAGCGATGGCGTCTTTAGTCAAAGGTGGGGTAGCCAATCTTCCAAGGTCGTCAAGGCTAGCATCACGGTTGTGCAAGCGAAGTTCGCCAGCAACCTTTAGATGCTCCGGGATGTCATCGCCAAGGATTTCCATAGCTCTCTTCACTCTTTGCCCTGCCGCCACTGCTGCTTGAGCCGATCTCATTAGATTCGCATTGTCAAAGTTTGCAAGCCTATTTTGCTTGCCTCGAACTTCTCTTCTAACTCTCAGTTCTTCATACTTGAGTACTACTCCGTGAGCGCCAACATGCTTCAAGATCTCAACTATGGCATCGCCCTCTCGAACGACAACTCGATACACACCGCGAGCTTCTCTAACCTTTGCGAAAACATCAAGTCTTCGGGCTATTCCAACTAGAGCCATTGCTGCTTCATTACCTGGAGCTGTAATCTCAAGTGTTGCAGATCGCCCTGGATCGGTTAGCGAACCATGCGCAAGGATTGCTCCTCGCCAGACAGCTTCAGCATCTGCCTTACTACCTGAGACAAGTGCGGCAGGTAAGCCCCGAACTGGTCGGTTCTTAGTGTCGATTAGTCCAGTTTGGCGAGCTAGAGTTTCGGCGCTGTCGGTTACCTTGATCCTGTAATGAGTGCTCTTTCTAATGCCACCGGCAGCAATAACGGCTAGTTCACTTTCAACACCGTACACCTCAGCTAGGTCCTTACGAACCCTTCTGGCCAACTGAGCTGTATCTACCTCTACCTCGACAACGATTTTGCCAGCAACTAGGTGCAGGCCACCGCAGAAACGCAGAATAGTGGCTAGCTCAGCCGCTCGAACAGTACTTTTAGATACTTCTATGCGTGCAAGTTCGTCTTTTAACTCAGCAGTTAACGCCATTACTACTCTTTTCCTAGGTCTCTATGTTTAATACTCACTTCAACTCCTTCGAATCCTTCAAGACGTTTCGCGATCTCAATAGCCGTAGCAACAGATCTATGCTTTCCACCCGTGCAACCAATAGCAAAGGAGACTCTTTTACGGTTTTCTCTGAGATAGCCGTTAAGCACAGGTTTGATAGCAGCAACATAGTTGCTGATGAATTCTTCTGCGCCTTCTTGAGCTAGAACATATTCGGCAACTTGATGGTCCTGCCCATTGAACGGCCTGAGCGATTCATTCCAATAAGGATTTGGGATAAATCTCATATCGGCAATCATGTCCGCATCAGTCGGTGATCCGTATTTGAAGCCAAAGCTCTGAATGATGAGTTTCAATTTAGTGTTTTGCTCGTTTTCGAAAGCTTCGGCAATTTTGGATCCAAGTTGGTAAATGTTCAGATCGCTGCTATCAATAACTAAATCCGCTTGTTCTCTCAGTGGAAGAAGTCGAGCACGTTCGATAGCTATTCCATCAGAAATAGTTCCATCACCTTGCAGTGGATGTGGCCGTCTAACTTGCTCAAATCTTTTTATCAAGGCAGAATCGCTAGCTTCTAGGAACAGCACTTGAACATCAATGTTGCCAGACTCAAGAGAGCCGATATGTTCGTTCAAATCTTGAAACAGTTCTCCACCGCGTGCATCAATCACTACAGCAAGTCTCGGTAAGGCTTTTTCCGTCATTGAAAATAGTTCGGCCATTGGCTTTAGCATTTGTGGTGGTAGATTATCAACCACATACCAGTCCATGTCCTCAAGCGCGTTGGCTACAGTTGAGCGTCCAGCTCCAGACATGCCAGTTACCACGAGTAACTCGTACGATTTTGATGTATTCAACTCGGACCTTTCATCTGCCTAGTGCTAACTCTAGCCACTTTGCGACACGCCCGAGTTCCAAAAGACAAATTTAGGTCCCTTACCTTTCAGATTTAGCGAGTGTTTGGGCAATAGAAGTGGCCAAAACAGGTCCTATGCCGGCCACTTCGGCTATTTCTTCGACAGTTGCGAGCCTGAGGCGTTTGGCTGAACCGAACCTTCTGAGCAAGGCTGAAACCCGCTTCTCGCCTAGCCCCTCTATTGCCTCGAGTTCTGTCGCGATGCTTGATTTACGCTGTTTTCTTTGCGCAGCAATGGCAAACCGGTGCGCTTCATCGCGGATTCTTTGCAATAGGAACAGCGACTCTGAGCCTCTCGGCAATATAACTGGGAAAGGGTTATTCGGTAGCCATATCTCTTCAAGTCGCTTGGCTAGGCCTATGACTGCAAGATCCTTTACACCGCTATCCTCAAGAGCTCTGGCTGCAGCACTAACTTGGGGCTGACCTCCATCGACCACAAGCAAGCCAGGCCGATAACTGAATCTATTCTCGTTGTCCTCTACTCCAGCGACTAAGTATTTAAGCCTTCTAGAAAGTGTTTGATAGAGAGATTCGGTATCGTCACTAGAAGATTCAATGTTGAATTTCCTATAAAGGTTCTTTTTTGGTAAGCCGTCTTCGAAGACAACCATGGATGAAACTATGCCTGTACCACCTAAATGTGAAACGTCGAAACACTCGATGCGAAGTGGTGCTGTCGTCAGATTCAAAGCCTTCTGCAACTCCGTCAAGGCTTCACTTCGAGCACTAAAGTCAGTTGTTCTGCGCGTTTTGTATAAAGCCAGGGCATGCTTTGCGTTAGTGAGTGCTGTTTCTGCTAAAGCCCGCTTATCCCCACGCTGCGGGATTCTTAGATCAACTTTTGCTCCTCGAATTTCTGACAGCCACTGGCAGAGCGCATCAGCATCTAAAGGCAGAATAGGAACCAGAACCTCCCGAGGAACATCAGATGCGAACGTAGCATCTTTGCCATAAACGTTTTGTAGGAGATACTCAACTAGTTCGCTCTGATCACGTTCAAGCTCCTTGTCGACTACCCAGCCTCTAACACCACGAATACGTCCACCACGGACTCTGAAAAGGCTCACGGCAGCAGCCAGTTCATCATCTGCAATACCGAACAGATCTGCGTCAGTTTGATCTGTGAAAACCACTGTGCTCTTTTCGAGCACTGTGTCCAAAGCGTAAATGTTGTCTCTTAGCTTTGCAGCTAGTTCAAAGTTGCTCTCATCCGAGGCTTTTAGCATTCTTTCACGGAGCGATTCGACATGTGTCTCATCTCCACTTTGCAAGAACTCCGCAAAACCCTTAGCAAGTTCTTTATGTTTCTCTGGAGTCACTCTAGAAACACAGGGTGCCGAACATTTACCAATGTCGGCAAGTAAGCATGGACGGTTGGTTGATTTAGCGGTATTGAATACACCTACCGAGCAAGATCTGATGGGAAAAACTTTGAGCATGCTGTCTAAGGTGTCTCGAATAGCCCATGCCTGAGTGTATGGTCCGAAGTATTTAGCCCCTTTGATGTCTCTGTTTCTTGTTATAAAAACACGAGGGGTCTTGTCTGCCATGGTTATTGCTAGGTAAGGGTAAGACTTGTCGTCTTTGAATCTAACGTTGAATGGAGGATTGAATTCCTTAATCCACGTAAATTCCAGCTGGAGTGCTTCGAACTCTGTTTTTACAATGGTCCAGTTGACATCTCGTGCTGCAGTAACCATTCTTCGAGTCTTTTCCTGAAGGGAGTCGAGAGGTCCGAAATATGAGGTTAGCCTGGCTCTTAGGTTCTTAGCTTTGCCAACGTAAAGGACTCTGCCCGTTTCATCAAGGAATCTATAGACGCCAGGGTTAGTAGGAATCTCAGAACTCTTTGGTCTAAAGCTGAGGTCGTTAGCCATTTCTAACTGAGTATTTCCTTGAGGAATTTACCAGTGTGGGATTTGGTTGACTTAGCAATCTGCTCAGGTGTGCCAACTGCGACTACCTCACCACCGCGTGAACCACCTTCAGGACCAATGTCAACAACCCAGTCAGAGCTTTTAATGACATCTAGATTGTGCTCGATGACGATCACGGTATTGCCTTTATCGACCAATCCATTTAGTACCAGAAGCAGCTTGCGGACATCTTCAAAGTGCAGGCCAGTGGTTGGTTCATCTAGAACATAAATACTTCGACCATAGGAGCGCTTCTGAAGTTCGGTTGCCAACTTCACTCTTTGAGCTTCGCCACCGGAGAGTGTCGTAGCACTTTGACCCAACCGGACGTAACCCAGACCGACATCAACCAATGTGTCTAGGTATCTTGCTATAGACGTAATGGCAGCGAAGAACTCAGCACCTTCAGCAATAGGCATCTCTAATACTTCAGCGATTGATTTGCCCTTGTATTTAACCTGAAGCGTCTCTCGGTTGTATCTTGCACCGTGGCAAACCTCGCATGAAACGTAAACATCGGGAAGGAAGTTCATTTCAATCTTCAGAGTTCCATCGCCGCTACATGCCTCACAACGACCTCCCTTAACGTTGAAAGAGAATCGACCCTGTTGGTAACCGCGAGCTTTTGATTCCTGGGTGTCCGCAAACAGCTTCCGAATGTGATCAAAGACACCGGTATAGGTAGCTGGGTTTGATCTTGGGGTTCTACCGATTGGGTTTTGATCTACGTGCACAACTTTGTCGAGCTGATCTAGGCCTTCAACTCTGGTGTGCTTACCTGCTACTCCCTTAGCTCCGTTGAGTTTGTTGGCAAGCACTTCATATAGAACATCGTTAACGAGAGATGATTTACCAGATCCACTGACACCTGTTACTGAAGTGAACGTGCCCAGTGGGAAAGTAACGTCAATGTTTTTCAGGTTGTTTTCTCTTGCCCCGACAACCTTGATTTGGCGACTCTCGTCTATCGTTCTTCTCTTCTTAGGGGTTTCAATGGACTCTCTACCGCTTAGGAAAGCTCCTGTTATGGATTCCTTGTTCGTCAGAATTGCTTTGTAGCTCCCGCTGTGAACAACTTCGCCACCGTGAACACCAGCTCCTGGACCTATGTCAACCAGCCAGTCGGCTGCCTTGATGGTGTCTTCATCGTGCTCAACGACTATCAAAGTGTTACCTAGGTTCTTCAGTCTGATAAGGGTTTCAATCAGGCGCATGTTATCTCGTTGGTGCAAACCGATGCTTGGTTCGTCGAGTACATATAAAACACCAGTTAGTCCTGCACCGATTTGTGTAGCTAGACGAATACGTTGTGCCTCTCCGCCAGAGAGTGTAGCGGCAGCTCTTTCCAATGACAGATAGTCAAGTCCAACAGCTATCAAGAACTCAAGTCTTGAACTAATCTCACGAAGTACCTGTGCTGCAATCTTCTCGTCACGTTTGTCGAGTTTCAGCTTGCTAAAGAACTCATAGGATTCACCCAAGCTCATGAAACAGACGTCGGCTATAGAGCTGTTTCCAACCTTGACAGCTAGAACCTCAGGTCTGAGTCTTGCTCCATTGCAATCAGGGCAAGGAGTTTCTCTCAAATATTCGGACCACTTCCCTCTTGCCCAATCGTTATCAGCCTCAAGATACTTTCGCTCAATGTAGTTGACCGCACCTTCGAAACCAGTTGTGTACTTTAGTTCACGACCGTACTTGTTCTTCCATTTCATTTGCACTTCGAAGTTATTGCCATAGAGAACGGCGTCTTGGATCTCTTCAGGTAAGTCAGACCAAGCCGTGTTTAGTGAGAAGTCTAGATCTTTGGCTAATCCGCTGAGCAGTCTTGTGTAGTAAGTGAAGAGACCCTTACCTTGGGTTGACCAAGGTCGGATTACTCCACCGTTAATAGACTCAGAAACATCGCCAATAATGAGTTCCCTATCTACTGCCATTTTCACGCCGAGACCAGAGCACTTAGGGCAAGCACCAAATGGAGCGTTGAATGAGAAAGTTCTTGGTTCAATCTCAGTCAGCGCCAGTGTGTGTTCATTAGGGCAGGACATCTTCTCGCTGAAGTTGCGATACTTCCCGGTTCCCTTGATATCTACGAAGTCGATCGTCAGTCTTCCGCCAGCAACCTTTAGTGCTGTCTCCACCGAATCGGTAAGTCTCTGTGTGATGTCGTCCTTTGCTACTAAACGGTCGATTACAACTGAGACATCGTGCTTATATGTTTTACGCAAAGGTTTTGCATCTGTGAGCTGAATCACTTCACCATCGACTACCGCTCTGGCAAAACCTTGACTAATCAGTTCGCGGAATAAGTCAGAGAACTCACCCTTTTTCTGGTCCACAACCTGAGCAAGTATTTGGTACTTAGTGCCAGTCTTGAACTGCATAATCTGGTCTACTATTTGTTGTGCAGTTTGCTTAGTTATCTTTTCACCACATTCAGAGCAGTGTGGAACACCGATGCGAGCCCATAGCAATCTCAGATAGTCGTGGATCTCTGTAATCGTTCCAACTGTTGATCTTGGGTTACGGTTGGTTGATTTCTGGTCAATTGAAACAGCAGGGCTTAGGCCTTCAATGAAATCAACATCAGGTCTATCAACCTGACCAAGGAACTGTCTTGCATATGCGCTCAAGGACTCCACGTACCTGCGTTGACCCTCAGCAAAGATGGTGTCGAAAGCGAGTGAAGACTTACCGGAACCGCTCAGGCCAGTGAAAACAACCATGGCGTTCTTAGGGATCTCTAGGTTGAGGTTCTTTAGGTTGTGGACCCTAGCGCCTTTGATTACTAGTTTCTCTTTAGTGGGGTTGCTGATATGTGGCATTTGAACAGTTTAACCCCAACGACTGAACTAAACCTTGTCTATCTGCCTAAGCGTGTATTTGAGTTCACTTATCTCATCTCTAAGTCTCGCTGCCAGCTCGAACTTTAGCTCCGCTGCGGCTGATTTCATCTGTTGATCTAGGTCGACCACCAAATCCAACAGTTCGTCGTGGCTTGCGTTTTGACCTGGCCTTGCTTTGAGCGGACTGATTCCCTTGTTTCCTGAACGCTTACCCTTAGCGCTATCGAGAAGTTCAGCGGTGTCTTGTTCTTCTCGCAAGATGCTGTCGGTGATGTCAGCAATCTTCTTTCGAAGTGGCTGTGGGTCGACTCCCTTTTCGAGGTTGTAGGCAACCTGCTTCTCGCGTCTACGATTTGTCTCATCGATAGCTCTTGCCATTGAATCAGTTATTCGATCGGCATACATGTGGACTTCACCGCTAACGTTACGAGCAGCTCGACCTATTGTTTGAATCAATGATGTTGTTGATCTAAGGAAACCTTCTTTATCAGCATCCAGAATGCTCACGAGTGATACCTCCGGAAGATCGAGGCCTTCTCTTAGAAGGTTGATTCCCACCAGAACGTCGTATACACCGCTTCTAAGTTCTCGAAGCAATTCAACTCTTCTTAGAGTGTCAACATCGCTGTGAAGATAGCGTACGCGAACTCCTGCTTCTGTGAGGAACTCTGTGAGTTCCTCAGACATCTTCTTTGTCAGAGTTGTGACAAGGACTCGTTCGTCCTTGGCAGCTCGAATTCTAATCTCTTCAAGTAGATCATCAATCTGACCTTTGGAAGGCTTGATCACAATCTGCGGGTCAATAAGTCCAGTTGGTCGAATAATTTGCTCAACAGCACCATCAGCAACACCCAGCTCATACTTACCAGGGGTAGCAGAGAGATAAACTGTCTGCCCTACACGCTCCAAGAACTCAGGCCACTTTAGTGGTCTATTGTCCATAGCAGATGGTAATCGGAACCCATGCTCAACAAGGGTTCTCTTTCTAGATGAATCCCCCTCATACATAGCTCCAATTTGTGGAACTGTTACGTGTGACTCGTCTATCACTGTGAGGAAATCTTCAGGAAAGTAATCCAGTAGACAAGAAGGCGATGAGCCCGGTTCGCGTCCATCTAGATGACGTGAGTAGTTCTCAATACCGTTACAAAAACCTAATTCTCTAATCATCTCAAGATCGAAAGTGGTTCTCATTTTGATTCTCTGAGCTTCAAGAAACTTGCCTTGAATCTCGAACTCTTTGACTCTTGCGGCCATCTCTTCTTCAATGGCCTCAAGAGCTGGCCCCATTCGTTCTGCTGAAGTTACGTAGTAGCTAGCCGGGTACACGGAGATTGTGTCCATGGCGCGCACTATCTCACCGGTGAGCGGATGCAATTGATAGATGTTTTCTATCTCGTCGCCGAAAAGTTCAAGTCGGATAGCCAACTCATCGTAGACAGGAATGATCTCAATGGTGTCACCCTTAACCCTGAAGTTACCTCGAGAAAAGTCGTAGTCGTTGCGCTGATACTGCATCGCCACGAACTCTCGGATGAGCTCTTCACGATCGATTGTTTGACCTTTATGAAGAGGCTTCGACATGTCTAGATACTCGCTCGGTGCTCCCAGTCCATAGATGCAGGACACAGTAGAGACAACCACAACATCTCTTCGAGACAGAAGGCTCATCGTTGCGGAGTAGCGTAGTCGCTCGACTTCCTCGTTAATGGACGAGTCCTTTTCGATGAAGGTGTCTGTTTGTGGGACATAGGCTTCAGGTTGGTAGTAGTCGTAGTAGCTCACGAAGTATTCAACTGCATTATTAGGCAACAGTTCCCTAAACTCATTAACCAACTGAGCAGCAAGAGTTTTGTTGTGAGCAAGCACAAGTGTCGGGCGTTGTAGTTTTTCAATAAGCCATGCAGTTGTGGCAGACTTTCCAGTTCCAGTTGCACCAAGTAGCACAACATCCTTTTCGCCATTGTTTATGCGCTCGGTGAGCTCAGCTATCGCTGTTGGCTGATCACCAGATGGTGTGTATTCGCTGATTACCTCGAATGGAGCGAAGGTTCTAGTTGGTCCCTTCACGCTATTGCTCCCTCTTATTCAAACCTTGAAATGTTTGAAACAACTTAGTTGCATCTTCTGTTAGGCCAGATAGTGACTGATTTGAGTTCAGAATGTGATCCGCACGGGTCGCTCGATCAATAGCGCTTGCTTGGGATTGGATGCGAGCAAGAGCTTGCTCTAAGGTCATACCTCTGGAACTAACTAACCTTTGTGCCCGCTCAGATTCTGGGGCCTCAACGCTAACAATCACATCGAAGGGAAGTTCAACGTTGGCCTCGACCAATAGAGGAACTGTGTAGATAACTATTGATTTTTCAGGTACGGATTGAAGTAGAACTTTAGCTCTTTTGCGAACCAAGGGGTGAACAATCGATTCTAAAAACTTCCTCTCCTGAACGTTATTGAAAACTATCTCACCCAATGCTTGTCTGTCTAACGATCCTGTCTCAGTGAATACTTTCTCTCCGAAATGCTCTTTGATCTTCATTAGACCTTCACTGCCAGGTGCAATAACCTCTCTTGCCAGTAGGTCCGCATCAATCTCGATAGCTCCAAGAGATACCCAGATGCTTGCCACGGTAGATTTACCTGCTGCTATGCCACCGGTCAGACCTATCAATAACATGCTCTAAGCCTAACCCGATGTTAAATGAAAGACGGGCTGGCCCTCAGGACCAACCCGTCTTAGAGTTTGTAACTACTACTCTGCGCTGTTTAGCTTGTCGCGTAGAGCAGATAGTGCCTCATCTTCAGAAAGAGTTCCCTCTGAAGCTGTGACACCTTCAGATGAAGACGAAGTAGTTGTAGAGGCCTGAACTTCCGGCTTCACATCTGGAAGGCTTGCTGCAAGAGCGTTTGCTGCTGCAACCTGCTTCTTGTGCTCTTCCCAACGAGCGTGAGCCTCAGCGTATTCCTTCTCCCACTTAGCCTTGGCATCTTCGAATCCTGGCTTCCACTCACTAGTTTCTGAGTTGAATCCTTCTGGATACTTGTAGTTGCCATTCTCGTCGAAGTCGGTAGCCAATCCGTATAGTGCTGGGTTGAAATCAGTACCTTCTGGATTTACTTCTTCAGTAGCCTGCTTCAATGAAAGTGAGATTCGACGACGATCTAGATCGATGTCGATAACCTTCACAAATACATCTTGATTGACTGTTACAACCTGGCTAGCAAGGTCGATGTGCTTTGCAGATAGTTCACTGATGTGGACTAAGCCTTCAATGCCATCTGCAACGCGCACGAAAGCACCGAAAGGAACAATCTTGGTAACAACACCAGGTGCGTACTGACCAATAGCGTGTGATCTGGCGAATACCTGCCATGGGTCTTCTTGAGTTGCCTTAAGAGATAACGACACGCGCTCTCTCTCGCCATCAACTTCGAGAACCTCAACAGTTACTTCTTGGCCGATCTCAACAACTTCGCTTGCGTGCTCGATGTGCTTCCATGAAAGCTCGCTCACGTGAACTAGACCATCAACACCACCAAGGTCAATGAAGGCACCGAAGTTGACGATAGATGAAACAACACCGGTACGAATCTGACCTTTAGCAAGATCTGCTAGGAATGTGCTGCGGTTAGCAGACTGAGATTCCTCGAGAAGAGCACGACGAGATAGCACCACGTTGTTACGGTTCTTGTCGAGTTCCAAAATCTTTGCGTCAACATTTTGACCCAGGTATGGAGTCAGATCGCGTACACGGCGCAGTTCGATTAGAGATGCAGGAAGGAACCCACGAAGACCAATGTCAACGATAAGTCCACCCTTGACAACTTCGATTACCAAACCGGTAACGACGCCATCAGCTTCCTTGATCTTTTCAACATCGCCCCACGCGCGTTCGTACTGAGCGCGCTTCTTAGAAAGAATTAGTCGGCCTTCTTTGTCTTCTTTCTGAAGAACGAGGGCCTCGATTACATCACCAACAGAAACGATGTCACCTGGAGCTGCATCGTGTCGGATGGATAGTTCGCGTGAAGGGATAACACCTTCAGTTTTGTAACCTACGTCGAGAAGAACCTCATCGCGGTCAATCTTGACAACGATACCTGCGATTAAATCGCCGTCGTTGAATGATTTAAGGGTTTTTTCGATTTCTGCTAGAAGCTCTTCAGCTGAGCCGATGTCGTTTACTGCTACCTGCTTAGGAGCATTTTCGGTGTTACTTGTCATAGAGAGATTGTCTCGATCTTGTTTTTACTCGGGCCAATCACTTTGGGTAACTACAGGGCGCAGAAACTTTAAGCAATTGAACGTGGACTGGAATTTGTAGGTCCAAACTGGACCTTGGGCAAGTCTATACGGTCTTTTCCCCTGAAACAATGCGAATTAGTGACTCGAGGATAACGCTTTCTTCTGGGCCATCGACTTCAATGACAAGCTCTTCGCCATGTTTGGCTCCGAGGCTCAAAACCGCAAGAATGCTAGTTCCCTCTGCCCTCTTGCCCGTTCGATTGACGACCTGAACCTTATGGCCACTTAGTGAGGCGACTCTGACGAAGTCGGCGGCAGGTCTGGCATGGAGGCCAACCACTGGCCCAACTGTCACAGTACTCTTGACCATTAGTGGGCTGCCTCGTCCCAACTCTTTCCAATTCCCACACTGACCTCAAGGGGTACGGCAAGATTAGCGGCTTCGTTCATACCTTGGATTACCAGGCCCTTTACCTTTTCCAACTCACCCGTTGCCACCTCAATGACCAATTCATCGTGAACCTGGAGCAAGATACGGCTCTGAACTTTAGCCTTGACCAATGCCCTATCAACATTAATCATGGCTGTCTTCATGATGTCAGCGGCGGTTCCTTGAATCGGTGCGTTGAGGGCAGCTCGACGAGCGTTTTCCTTGACGGCAAAGATTTTGCTCTTCAAATCAGGGAATGGTCTTCGACGACCAGCAATGGTTTCGGTGTAGCCACGATCCTTGGCTTCTTCAACAACTTCACTCAGGTACCTTCTCACTCCGCCGAATCGGTCGAAGTAATCGGCCATAAGTTGCTTGGCATCAGCATTACTAATTCTCAGCTGTTTGGCTAAACCATATTCGCTTAGCCCATAGACGAGGCCGTAGGACATGGCCTTGACTTTAGATCTCATAGCTCCGGTTACCTCTGCCGGTGGAACGCCATAGATTCTTGAACCAACGAATTTGTGTAGGTCTTCGCCCGATTTGAATGCCTCAATCAATCCTTCATCTTGGCTTAGGTGAGCAAGAATTCTCATCTCTATCTGGGAATAGTCTGCTGTTAGCAAGGTTTCGAAACCTTCACCTACGATGAAGGCATCTCTGATAAGTCTTCCTCTATCGCTTCTTACTGGAATGTTCTGCAAGTTAGGGTTCTCGGAAGAGAGTCGCCCCGTTGATGTGCCAGTCTGAACGTAAGTCGTATGTATTCGAGAATCGTTTTCAACCGATCTACTTATGGTTTCTACGATCTGGCGAATCTTTGTTAGTTCTCTATGAGCCAAAAGTTTCTCTAAGAATGGATGACCATTCTGTTCAAAGAGAGTTGTCAATGCTTCTGCGTTGGTAGAGAAACCAGTTTTTACCTTGCTAGTTCCTGCCATCCCTAAATCTTCAAACAGCACTGACTGCAGTTGCTTGGGTGAAGCTAAATTGATTTCCTTGCCGATAATCGCGTAGCATTGCGTGGCTATGGTTGAAATTTCTTTGTCGAGTTTCTTTACAAGTTTGGCCAGTCCAGCAATATCAAGCGATATACCAGTGTGCTCCATCTTTGCCAGAGGACTACTTGAAGCTAGCTCTACTTCTCTATAAACGTCCGTTTGTTTAGTTCTATCTAAGACGTTGGCGAGTGATGAGTTCAGCTGCAAGACGTGCCAGGCAATAGACGAAAGATCCTTATCTGGCTGAACGAGCTCTTCTTGTGATTCAGTATCGAGAACTACACCTAGGTATTCACTAATTAGTTCTTCTGCACCGAATCCACGTCTCAGAGGATTATCGATGTATGCCATGAGCATTGGGTCATCCACAACACCGTTCAGTGTTTTGCCCAGGCCCAGTAGAGATCTTTCGGTGGCCTTAGCGTTAAAGATTATTTTAGGTTGGCTTGATGCTAACCACGTTAAGAAGTCCTTGTCGAACTCTTTGTAGGTGAGAGATGTTCGTAGCGTCGCGTTAGCGATGCCCGCACCCAGAATGCTTTCATCGCCGAAATCAAAATACACAGCGCTTGGCTTAGAAGATGAAAAAATCTTGGCTAGAGCATCGCTCTTGTTCTTTATTTCCTTAGGCATTAGTAGTTCCACCCTCGAAGAAACTTCTTCGATAACTTCTTCAGAGAGCGTCCCAGTGTCCGTCGCTGGTTTTGAGCCGTCAGCTACACCTAATGAACGAAGGACTCTTTCTAGAAGCGACTTGAAATGCATCTTGGCAAAAGAGTCGCGAACAGCGCTCTCGTTCACCGGTTTCATCGCGAAAGCGTCAAAAGAATACCCGCAGTCAAGATCCCGAACCAAATGATTGAGTCTTCTATTTCGAACAGCTAGTTCTTGGTGTTCTCTTAGGCTCTCTCCCACTTTGCCAGGTATGTCATTTTGAGCGGCCAAGACACCAGCGAGGTCTCCGAACTGTTGCAACCACTTGGCAGCAGTCTTCGGTCCAACTCCTGGTACACCAGGAAGGTTATCTGATGTTTCACCCACAAGAGCCGCTAAGTCTGGGTATTGCTTGGCGTGAATGCCATATTTTTGTAGGACTGCCGCATCAGTCATGCGAGCTAGATTCATGACACCTTTGACGGGGTAAAGAATTGTCACATCATCTTGAATCAATTGGAATGTGTCTCGATCTCCCGAAACGATGAGAACTTTATACCCCGCTGCAGCACCCTGGTCGGCAAGGCTTGCTATCACATCGTCGGCTTCGTAGTTTTCTCTGGTCAGAGTCAAAATGTTCATTGCGGCCAGAGCAGATGTGAGTAACTCAGTTTGACCATTGAATTCCGGTGGACTTTCGCCTCTAGTGCCCTTGTATTCCGGATACTCTTCGGTTCTAAATGAATGACGTGAAAGATCGAAAGCCACCGCTAAGTGGGTTGGTTTCTCATTCTGAAGAATGTTTAGGAGCATGGAGATGAAACCGTGTACGGCATTGGTATGTTGACCATCTGGCGTTTTGAAAGCGTCAGGACTAAGAGCGTAAAATGCCCTGAATGCCAATGAGTGACCATCAATCAGCAAAAGAGTAGGCTTGTTATTGGTCATTGAAATAGCCTAACTTGACCTTTGTGAAACTATTGCCAACAGGGCTAAGAGGGATTCAATGTCTTCCGAACTAACTCCAGAGATGGCTGAATGGCTTGAAAAGCGTGGCTTAGGCGAACTAGCTGACCGAATGGGCATCAAGATTATTTCCATTAACGGCACCCACGGAGTTGCCACCATGCCAGCTTCTGGTAATAAGCAACCGCTTGGGATTGTCCATGGTGGGGCTTATGTTGTTCTAGCTGAAACGCTAGGCAGCATGTGTGCCACATTAGCCGCGGGGCCAGATAGACATGCGGTGGGTATCGAGATAAACGCTTCTCACACGAAGAGCTGCACTGACGGAATCATCACCGCTACCGCTAGAGCAATAAATATTGGACGCAATCTTGCCACTCACGAGGTGGCTGTTGATGATGAAAAGGGAAACAGATTGTCGACAGTTAGAATTACGAACTTCCTTAGAGATAACCGCTAGTTCTTATCTGCCAACTGTTCGATGACAGTCTGAGCGACCTGCTTCATAGAAAGCCTTCTATCCATCGAAGCTTTCTGTATCCAACGGAAGGCTTCCGGCTCGTTAAGCTTCATCTTCTCGGTCAAGAGACCTTTAGCTCGATCAACCAGTTTCCTAGTCTCCAATTTCTCGGTGATTTCATCAACCTCATTGGCTGAAGTCATCATCCGTTGGTGCAGTGAGAGTGCAATTCGAAGTGCTGGAATCAGGTTGCTTGGGTTAAAGGGTTTGACGACATAACTGTAGACACCAGCCGCGCTTGCTCTATCCACCAGATCTTGAGAGCTAAACGCAGTAAGAAGCACTACCGGCAGTTTATGTTCGGCCAAAACCTCTGCAGCTTGCAATCCATCAGTGCCAGGCATCTCTATGTCCATCAGCACTAAATCTGGCATTAGTTCAAGAGCCAATCGAACAGCTTCTGCGCCATCTCCTGCCTGGCCGACAACCTCAAAACCTGACTCAATCAGTGTTTCTACTATGTCTAATCTGATGATTGCCTCATCTTCAGCGACTACTACTCTAGGCAGGGCAATCGGGCTATCCATAGTTTTACATTACTGCGATAAACGCAAAACTCTGGAATGGTTTAGACTTTTCATCGTTACTTGCCGAAGTGGCGAAATGGCAGACGCGGAGCACTCAAAATGCTTTGCTCGAAAGGGCGTGTGGGTTCGACTCCCACCTTCGGCACCAAAAATAGAACCCCCAAAAACTTTGGGGGTTCTTTCTTTATCTTGCATAGGCTGGAGCAGCTCCGTTGATGGCATCGCCGACTCGATGAACTCTAAGGGAGTTGGTTGAGCCTGGAATGCCAGGTGGGGTTCCCGCCACTACAACTACCTCATCACCAATCTTGGCCAAGCCCTTACCAATAAGAATCTCATCAACCTGATGCATCATCTCGTCTGTGTGAGTGACTTCTTTGACTAAGTGAACGTTAGATCCCCACACCAATGAGAGTCGGTGTTGAGTCTCTTCAGAAGGAGTGAAGGCGATTGTAGGAATTTCGTGACGCAGTCTGGCGACTCTTCTGAGTGAATCTCCACTTTCGGTGAAGACACAAATGTACTTAGAACCAAGAAGTTCAGCTATTTCAGCGGCTGCGAGAGTCACAGCGCCGCCATGGGTGTGTGGCTTAGTTCCTAGAGGAGGAATACGACTCAAGCCGTTATCTTCTGTGGATTCGATGATACTTGCCATGGCTGCAACGGTTTCAACTGGGAACTCTCCAACTGAAGTTTCACCCGATAGCATCAAACAGTCAGCTCCATCCAGGACCGCGTTCGCAACATCGCTAGCTTCCGCTCTAGTTGGCCTTGATGCGGAAATCATAGATTCAAGCATCTGGGTGGCAACGATAACTGGCTTTGCCCATCTTCTAGATAGTTCGATGGCGCGCTTTTGGACTAGAGGAACTTGCCAGAATGGCAACTCAACGCCTAGGTCACCACGAGCAACCATTACGCCATCAAATGCATCAATGATTTCCTCTAGAGCCTCAACAGCCTGAGGCTTTTCAATCTTCGCTATAACCGGAAGAAACTTACCTTCTTCCTTCATAATCTCGTGCACGCGAACAACGTCAGATGCGTTACGCACGAAAGACAAAGCAATCATGTCTACACCTAAGCGAATTCCCCAACGAAGATCATCTTCATCTTTCTCACTTAGGGCAGGGACATTAACGGCTACGCCAGGAAGGTTTATGCCCTTGTTGTTGCTGATAACACCTGGGACTTCAACGACTGTTGTTACGGACGTGTCGTCAACAGCTGTGGCTCTTAGTCCAACTTTTCCATCGTCAATAAGAAGCACATCACCAACCCTCACATCTCCCGGCAAACCCTTGAAGGTTGTGGAACAGATGTTGACATCGCCTTGGATGTCCTCAATAGTGATGGTGAAGGTGGCACCCTTGGTTAGTGTCACTGGACCGTCAGCGAATCGTCCCAATCGAATTTTCGGACCTTGCAGGTCAACAAAGATTCCAATTGGCTTGTTCAGATCTGCGGCAACCTGTCGAACAATCTTGTATAGGCCTTCGTGCACGTCATAACTACCGTGGCTGAGATTCAATCTGGCGACATCAACACCAGCTTCAACTATTGCTTTGATTGAATCGTAGGTTGATACTGCTGGACCTAGGGTCGCAATGATCTTGGCGCGTCTCATATTTTCCTTTTACTAGTGTTGCACTTGTTAGCCTACCGAAGGGTTAGGCGTGTATTCCTACATCGGTTGGTTTTACTGGGAAGGGTAGAGAAGTTGTACCCTCAAGGTATTCATCGATTGCAGAGGCAGCAGCTCGACCTTCGGCAATAGCCCAAACGATAAGACTTGCACCTCTGCCGGCGTCACCTGCTACGAAAACGCCGTCAATGTTAGTTGCATACTTTTGATTACGGGCTAGATTGTCTTGAGAGTCTGTTGCTACAAATGTTGAGTCAACTGAGATAGCGGTTTCAGGACCAGTAAAACCAAGCGCAAGCAACACTAAATCTGCTTCAATTACAGCCTCAGTTCCAAGCTTTGGCACTCGCCTACCGTCAACAAATTCAGTTTCAGCAATTTCAATTCCTGTCACATTTCCATTTGTACCGAGGAACCGAACTGTGTTCGCAAGATACTTTCTCTCGCCAAACTCTTCATGTGCGCTAGCTATTTCAAACAGGGTTGGGAACGTTGGCCAAGGTTGATTCTCACTGCGTTCAACCGGAGGCTGGTTCCCAATCGCGAGTGTGGTGACAGATACGGCTCCTTGTCGAGTTGCTGTTCCTAGGCAGTCAGCTCCAGTGTCGCCGCCTCCCAGAATAACTACCTTCTTACCACTAGCCACAATTTGATCAAGCACATCTTCCCCTGAAACTGCCCAGTTAGCCTGGGTTAGGTAATCCATGGCGAAATGAATTCCGGAAAGTTCTCTTCCTTCAATCTCGAGATCACGTGGTTTGGGAGCTCCGGTTGCTACTAGCACCGCTTCATATCTTCTAAACAGATCATCCCAAGTTATATCTGTGCCTATGTTTATCCCGGTTCTAAATCTGGTTCCTTCAGCTTCCATTTGTTCAAGGCGACGATCGATGTGATGTTTTTCCATTTTGAAATCAGGAATTCCATACCGAAGCAGGCCACCGATTTGCTTGTCTCTTTCGTACACGGCTACCGTGTGTCCTGCACGAGTAAGTTGTTGAGCCGCTGCAAGTCCTGCCGGACCTGACCCAACGATCGCAACCGTCTTGCCAGTCATACGTTCAGGCGCGTGAGCTTGGACCCAACCCTTATCGAAAGCCTGCTCAATTATTGAAGCTTCTATTTCCTTGATTGTTACAGCGGGTTGGTTGATCCCAAGAACACAAGAGCTCTCACAAGGCGCGGGGCAAAGCTTTCCTGTAAATTCCGGGAAGTTGTTAGTTGCGTGCAGTCTTTCGATTGCTGACTTGCCATCTTGACGCCAAGTTAAATCGTTCCACTCTGGAATTAAATTTCCCAATGGACAACCGTGGTGACAGAAAGCAATACCGCAATCCATGCAACGACCTGCTTGATTTTTTAGTACAGCGGGGTCAGTAGGTTCGTAAACTTCTTTCCAGTCTTTAATGCGAACATCAATGGGACGTCGTTTGGCTGTCTCACGCTCTGTTACTTTGAGGAAACCTCTAGGATCTGCCATTCGCACTCACCTCCAAAATTCTTTGCCAGACAACAGCGCCTGCCAAGTCTTCCCCATTCAGAGTTGCGGCTGCTTGAATCTTCTTCACATTTGCGTAGTCTCTTGGCAAAACTTTAGTGAAGTCGTCAACACTCGAACCGAAGTCTGCGATCAATCTGGCGGCTAATTTAGAGCCTGTCTCAAGTTCATGTCTAGCCAACAGCGACTGTAAAAGTTCTCCATCTATTTCGTCGAGTTTCAGCAAATCAATTTCGCCATCTGTTAGTGCGCTGTGGTTGACTAGGTCGGCTCTGAGTTTATAGACGTAGGCGACACCACCTGACATTCCAGCCGCAAAGTTCTTTCCAGTTCTACCAAGGATGACCGCCGTTCCTCCGGTCATATACTCAAGGCCGTGGTCACCAACACCTTCAACAACGGCTATTGCTCCTGAGTTTCTCACCAAGAAACGTTCTCCAACTATTCCAGATAGGAACATGCTTCCACTTGTTGCGCCGTAGCCAATCACGTTTCCTGCGATAACGTTTTGCTCCGCAGGGAAAACCGAGCTTTCTGAGGGTCTTACTACTATGACTCCCCCCGATAAACCTTTACCGACGTAGTCGTTGGAATCTCCTGAGATTGTTAGTTTGATACCGCTAGGAATGAAAGCACCGAAGGACTGCCCGGCAGATCCAGCCACACGAACATCGATGGTTGCTTCAGGCAGACCAGCAGCTCCATACAGTTTGGTAACCTCATGTCCGAGCATGGTGCCCACCGCTTGAGCTGTATTTCTGATCGGAAGTTCAATCACAACTTTTTGAGCATCTTCTAAAGCTGCTGTACTGAGTTTGATGAGCTCGTGATCAAAGTGTTTCTCTAATTCGTGGTCTTGGTAGGTGAATCTTCTGAGTGGACCGGTGTTAGGTTGTGGAGCAGAAAGTATTGGCGTTAGGTCTAAGCCATCAGCTTTCCAGTGCGAGATTGCTCTGTTTGCATCCAGCAACTCGCTGTGACCAATAGCCTCGTCGAGTGATCTGAAACCTAAAGCTGCTAGGTACTCTCGTACTTCTTCAGCCAAGAACATGAAGAAGTTGACAACATGTTCAGCTTGACCTGTGTAGCGTGCTCGAAGGTCTGGGTTTTGGGTAGCTACACCAACTGGACAAGTGTCGAGGTGGCAAACACGCATCATGACACAGCCTGAGACAACTAATGGAGCCGTTGCAAAACCAAACTCTTCAGCACCCAGAAGTGCCGCTATAACCACATCGCGACCAGTCTTCATTTGACCGTCGACCTGAACTGAAACGCGATCTCTAAGCCCATTAGCCATTAAAGTCTGTTGTGTCTCCGCAAGACCAAGTTCCCAAGGTGTTCCTGCGTGTTTCAGTGAATTTAGAGGTGACGCACCAGTGCCACCATCGTGGCCTGAGACCAGGATTACATCGGCTTTAGCTTTAGCAACACCTGCTGCAACTGTACCGATACCAACTTGGCTCACAAGCTTCACGTGCACACGAGCACTGGAGTTGGCTCTCTTCAGATCGAAAATTAGTTGCTTTAGATCTTCAATCGAGTAAATGTCGTGATGTGGTGGTGGAGAGATCAATCCAACACCTGGTGTTGAATGTCTGATGTCAGCAATCCATGGGTAAACCTTGTTAGGCGGTAGCTGGCCACCTTCGCCCGGCTTTGCTCCTTGAGCCATCTTGATTTGAATGTCATCAGCGTGAGAAAGATACATGCTTGTAACGCCGAATCGACCCGAGGCAACCTGCTTGATAGCACTGCGTCTTGCAGGGTCCAGTAGACGACCCACTTCTTCGCCACCTTCTCCCGTGTTGGATTTAGCGCCAATCATGTTCATGGCTATAGCAAGCGTTTCATGTGCCTCAGGTGAGATCGAACCGTAAGACATGGCTCCGGTTGAGAACCTCTTAACAATTTCGGTTGCTGGTTCAACCTCATTTAGCGGAACGGAAGGACGCACTCCCTCACGCAGCAGGAAAAGTCCTCTAAGCGTCATGAGTTGCTCCGCTTGGTCATCAATCAGTTTTGTGTACTGTCTAAAGATGTCGAAACGTTTAGTTTTGGTGGCGTGCTGAAGTTTGAAGATAGTTTCAGGGTTGAAAAGATGTGGTGGACCTTCTCGGCGCCACTGGTACTCGCCACCTACTTCAAGTGTTTCGTGAGGTCGAATAGCTCTATCAATTGGATAGGCACTCGAGTGCCTCGTTGTGATTTCTTCAACAATTACTTCTATGCCGATGCCACCAAGTTGACTTGTTGTTCCAGTGAAGTATGCATCAACGAACTCTTGACTTAGACCAATTGCCTCGAAGCACTGGGCTCCTGAATAAGAGGAAACGGTTGAGATACCCATCTTCGACATAATCTTTAGAACACCTTTACCAAGACCCTTGATCATGTTCTTAGTAGCCTGTTCGATGGTTACACCTTGAATAGTTCCGTTGCGAACCATTAGTTCAACAGATTCGATTACTAGGTATGGGTTGATCGCTGCAGCACCAAAGCCAATTAGAGCAGCAACGTGGTGCACTTCTCTCACATCTCCTGCTTCAACAACTAGACCGACTCTGGTTCGGTTGCCTGTCTTGATTAGGTGGTGGTGAACAGCTGAGGTCAGAAGAAGGCTTGGTATTGGCGCAAGTTCCCTGTTGCTATCGCGGTCTGATACGACGACGAAGTTACACCCAGAGGCGACCGCTTCATCTAATTCGGAGCACAATTCCTTTAGCCTCTGAACTAAGGCTTCTGCTCCTTCATCAACTCGGAATAAACCCTTAACAATGTGTGACTTACCGATACCAGAATCCTCACTGAACTTGATTTTGGATATCTCATCGTTAGTTAACACCGGGAAATCTAAGATAACCATGCGTGCATGTTCAGGAGTAGCTGAAAGTAGGTTTTGCTCAGGGCCAATCCCCACTCCAAGTGAGGTGACTATCTCTTCACGAATGCTATCTAGAGGCGGATTAGTCACTTGTGCAAACTGTTGAACGAAGTAATCAAACAACAAACGCGGTCTATCGCTAAGAGCTGCTATCGGAGTATCTGATCCCATGGCACCTAGAGGCTCTGCGCCTGCCCTAGCCATCGGCGCAATTAGGATACGTAGATCTTCTTCCGTGTAGCCGAAGGTGCGCTGTCTACGGGCAACAGAACTTTTTGTGTAAGCCACATGCTCCCGATCAGGTAAATCTTTTAGATTGATACGTTTATCTGCAAGCCATTTACCCCAAGGCTCAGATGCAGCGATCTCTGCCTTAATCTCAGAATCATCTATAAGTCGACCAGTAGTGGTATCGGCTAGAAACATTCGACCAGGCTGCAATCTTCCTTTTCGAACTATGCGGCTAGGGTCGATATCAACCACGCCAATTTCGGAAGCTAGAACAACTAGCCCATCTTCGGTAACAATATAACGACCTGGTCTTAGGCCATTTCGGTCTAAGGTTGCTCCAACAAGGCTGCCATCTGTGAAAATCACTGCAGCTGGACCATCCCAAGGTTCCATAAGCATCGAGTGATACTCATAGAAATCTCGCAACTGCGGATCCATGTCAGTCTGCTTCTCCCACGCTTCAGGAATCATCATCATCATGGCGTGCGGCAATGATCTTCCTGATTGCACCAGAAGTTCAAGTACCTCATCGAAAGAAGTTGAGTCGCTTCCACCGGCTGTGACAATTGGTTTGAGCGTGTCAATATCTCCAAGAAGGTCAGACTCAAGTCGAGCTTCTCTAGAGCGCATCCAGTTTCGATTTCCCTTAACAGTATTGATCTCACCGTTGTGGGCAATCATTCTGAATGGGTGTGCTAATGGCCACGATGGAAAAGTGTTGGTTGAGAATCTAGAGTGCACCAGAGCCAATTTGGATTCGAACTTCTCGTCACTCAAATCTGGATAGAAGGGTTCTAGCTGAAGTGTGGTCACCATACCCTTGTAGACAATCGTTTTTGCTGACAATGACGGGTGATAGACACCTAGTTCACGTTCAGAAATTTTTCTAACGAAGTACAACTCACGCTCGAGAGCATCAGATGTCATCTGCATTGTAGAAGCCACGAAGACCTGAACTATTTGAGGCATGGCGGCTCTCGCTAAATCACCAAGAGAATACGGGTCTGTTGGGACCTGACGAACACCTAGCAGAGTGAGACCTCTAGCATCACAAATCTTTGCGAAAGATGCAGCGAAATTTCTTGAGTCGGCATCCACGTCTAGGAAAACGAGACCAGCTCCGTATGTGCCAGCTGTTGGCAATTCGAAATCAACTACAGATCTGAGGAACAGGTCAGGTATTTGAGTGATGATGCCTGCACCATCACCCGTTCCAGCATCAGATCCAACAGCACCTCGGTGTTCTAAGTTTCTAAGTGCGCCGAGGGCAGTGTCGATAATGTCATGTCCTGCAGTTCCTCGAAGGGTTGCGACCATGGCAAGTCCACAGGCGTCCTTATCTCGAGCAGGGTCGTATAGGCCCGATGCTGCTGGAGCGGTATTGAACCGCTCAAACGGCGACTGACCAGACATGTCGAACTCCATTCAAATAGATGTTGTGGGGACGACAGTGGCCCTAAAGCTTGGAAGAAGGTCTCTATTCCTTCTGCGTGGATTGGGTCAATTCTACTTCAGTCTCAGACACTTCAGAAGGCAGACTTTCATCAGTTGATGCTTGTTCAGCCAACGCTAGTTGCTTATTACTGCGACCAGGTAGATAGCCAGTCGTCTCTTCTCCAGTGTGTCGGGAGCGTTGAATCATAAATAGGGTCAGTCCCAGAAGTAACCCGATTAGAGCGGAAATTTGATTGGTTCTAAGGCCTAGGAAAACATCACTCGGATCTAACCTGATACCTTCAATGAAGAACCTTCCGAATGAGTACCACATTAGGTAAAGAGCGAACATACGACCCCAACGAAGATTGAAACGTTGTTCTAGAAGCATTAGAACAGCTATACCTAGCAGAGACCAGAGCGATTCGTAAAGAAAGGTTGGGTGAAAGGTTAGGCCATCCGGTAGCCCGAGTGGGTAACTTGGGTTGAAGCTTGAGATTTCTAGTCCCCAAGGAAGATCAGTTGGCGAGCCAAAGAGTTCATTATTGAAGTAGTTACCCCATCGTCCGAGAGCTTGGGCGGCAAGAAGACCTGGCACGAGTGCGTCAGCGAAGCTTAGGAATCTGATTCCTGCTGATTCAATTCTCAAGACTTTAATGTCTACCTGACATGCAATGTAGGCACCTATTGAACCGAAGATTATTGCTCCATAAATAGCTAAGCCGCCCTCCCAGAGTCTGAACATTGAGGTCCAGTCTCGACCAGGCCCGAAGTAGTCAGAGATGTGGGTAGCAACGTGGAATAAACGTCCGCCTACGATTCCAAAGGGTACCGCCCAGATTGCTATGTCAATTGCAAGTCCAGCCTCCATTCCCCTTGCCTTCATTCGACCCGCAGTAAGAACTGTGGCAACGATTATGCCGGCCAGGATGAAAAGTGCGTATAAGTGAATAGTCACCGGACCGATTGTGAAACTAGATACAATCGGTGAAGGAATTGAGTAGAACACTGACATGATTACATACCGCCCTTTAGTTGCTTGACTGTTTTACGAAGTTCTGAAATCCCACCATCGCGATAGGCCTTGATGAAAACGCTACCGACGATTGCTCCATCAGCGTATGAATTTACTTCAGTTACCTGATCAGCTGTAGAAATACCAATTCCCACACAGACTGGGACCTGAGTATGTGTTTCTCTCACGCCAGAAACTACGCCTCGAGCCTTTGCGTCCAAGTCTTCTCTTGCGCCAGTGATACCCATGGTGGATACAGCGTAAATGAATCCCCTGCTCAGTTTGGCTACTTGATCTAAACGTTTCTGAGAGGAAGAAGGGGTAGCCATAAAAACCCTGTCAAGATCTAGTTCCTCGGAGTACCTAAGCCAATCTGAAGCTTCATCTGGAATAAGGTCAGGGGTTATAAGTCCTGCTCCTCCAGCGGCCTTTAGGTCTCTAGCGAATCGTTCTACACCGTATTGCATGATTGGGTTCCAGTAACTCATCACTAGAACTGGAGTTTCGACTCTAGAGGTGATTTGCTTCACCATGTCGAAAAACATGTTCAATTTAAATCCATTTGCCAAAGCTTGCTCAGTGGCAACTTGAATAACCAAGCCATCCATTACTGGATCACTGTATGGGACGCCAAGTTCAAGAATGTCGATTCCTGATTCACACATTGCAACAGAGGCCTCGACTGAATCTTCAACTGTTGGATAGCCAGCAGGGAAATATCCGATTAGTGCAGGCTGACCCTTATCTGAAAGGTCGTGTAGCAGTTCCTCAGTTTTACTCATGTCTACTCCAGGAATCCAAAGTACTTGCCAACAGTTTCCATGTCTTTATCGCCGCGTCCACTTAGATTCAAGAGAACTGATGACCCAGCAGGCAAAGTGTGTCCGTACTTTATGACACCAGCTAATGCGTGAGCAGTTTCGATGGCAGGAATAATTCCTTCGCTTTGTGATAGAGCTTTAAGAGCCTGCATGGCTTCGTCATCACTTATGCCGAAGTACTGTGCTCGGTTTAGATCCTTCAACCAGGAATGCTCTGGTCCTACTCCTGGATAATCTAGACCTGCCGAAATGGAATGGCTTTCAACAGTTTGTCCATCTTCGTCTTGGAGCATGTAGCTCTTGGCTCCGTGCAGAACTCCAACCCTGCCTTTGCTAAGAGTTGCTGCGTGACGCATGGTTTCCATACCATCGCCAGCGGCCTCGAAGCCCCAGAGAGCTACATCCTCGTCATCAAGGAACGCATGGAACAATCCAATCGCATTGGATCCACCACCGACACAGGCTGTGACTACATCAGGCAAGAAACCAAAATCATCCAACATTTGTTGGCGTGCTTCCTTTCCAATTACAGAGTGGAAATCACGAACAATCGTTGGAAATGGATGTGGGCCAGCTACCGTTCCCAAGAGGTAGTGCGTGTCATCGACATTGGCCACCCAGTCACGCAAAGCTTCGTTAATGGCATCCTTTAGTGTTCTTGAACCTGTGGTCACAGGTACAACTTCTGCCCCTAGTAGTTTCATACGAGCGACATTGAGAGCTTGCCTTTGCGTATCAACTTCACCCATGTAGACAACACATTCAAGCCCAAAAAGCGCAGCAGCAGTTGCACTAGCAACACCATGCTGACCAGCTCCGGTTTCAGCGATGATTCGCTTCTTGCCCATACGTTTTGCCAAAAGTGCTTGACCTATCACGTTGTTAATCTTGTGAGAACCGGTATGGTTTAGATCTTCACGCTTGAGAAGTACGCGGATATCTCCAGCCAGGGCTGCGAACTTAGGAACCTCTGTGATGATCGAGGGTCTGCCTACGTATGTTTTGTTGAGTTCATCTAGCTCGAGTGCGAAAGTAGGATCAACCTTTGCTTGAGAGTACGTCTCTTCGAGTTGGTCTAGTGCAGCGATGAGAGATTCAGGCACGAAACGTCCCCCGTACTCTCCAAAGTACGGGCCGTCTTGAGCTTTTAGGTTTGTCTTGTCAGTCATCTACTAGAGTCTAATCTTTGGAATAGATGTGAATTGCTCTAGAAGTGATTCGGCATCCCCGATTACCAGCGCTTCTCCTACCAAAACCATGTCAGCACCAGCATTGGCGTAAGAGGACACATCATCCACATTACGAACTGCAGACTCTGCAACTGCTATGCAGTCGGATGGAAGTGCCTCCACCAAACTATGGAATAGCTCGCGGTCTGTTTCAAATGTAGAAAGGTCCCTGGCATTTATGCCAATGAGTTTTGCTCCAAGATCAATAGCCCTTGAGATTTCAGTGGCATTGTGCGTTTCGACGAAAGGTGTCATCCCAAAACTCTCAACTAATCTGGCGAGATGTTCAAGTTCTCGTTGCTCCAGACCTGCAACAATGAGCAGAACAATGTCCGCCCCATATGCTCGCGCTTCGATAACCTGCTGCTCTAGAGAAACAAAATCTTTGCGCAGTAGTGGTATGGAAACAGACTCACGAACGGAAACTAAGTCTTCCAAACTTCCTTTGAATAGTCTCTGCTCGGTCAGCACACTGATAGCAGATGCTCCACTTGCTTCATAAACTCTTGCGAGAGCTGCGACGTCAGGAATGTCAGCTAGATGGCCTTTAGATGGGCTAGCTCTTTTGATCTCTGCGATTACTTCTATATTTGGCGTTTTGCCAAAGCGTTCTAAAACATTTATGGGAGGTTTAGCTTTATCAATTAGAGCATCAAGGTCAGATAAGGATACGGAATGTAGCCGCGCATGCGCATCTGCGATAGCTCCGGCATAGAGTCCGTCAAGCATTATTTCTTCTGAGATGCAACTCGGTTAACTCCGTAACCAAGTTTTGATAGCACTGGACCCATAGGTATTGCTAAAACTGTCAGCACTGATCCAACGATCACGAGAGTACCTGCAGGAATAACCACTCCCAGTGTGCCTAATGTGACTCCAACTATCGCAGTGATAACTGCAGCCCATGCCGCGATTGAGTGCCCATGACCTGGTTCGTTTTCGTGATTGCTCATTTGATGCCTTTCCTTCTTCAATCTTAACAAGAGTTGCTCAGTAGATTGGTCTTAATGATTATTTAGGGCCAAACAGTGAGTTTGCCTGATCAATGGCTGTAAGTACAGCAGACATCTTGGCTAGAGTCTCTTGGTATTCGGACTCGGGAACAGAATCGAGAACGATTCCAGCTCCAGCCTGGACTCTTGCCACTGCGTCCCGAATAAAGGCTGTTCTGATTGCTATGGCTAGGTCTGCATTTCCCTCGAAGTCTAAGTAGCCTACGACTCCTCCGAAAATGCCTCTGTTAGCGGATTCCAAGTCGTTGATAATCTCAAGTGCTCTTGGTTTAGGTGCGCCAGAGAGTGTGCCTGCAGGGAATGTTGCCTTGAATACGTCAACTGGGGTCTTACCTGTTCCAAGATCGCCTTCAACAGTTGATACCAAGTGCATGATGTGGCTGAATCTTTCAATCTTCATGAACTGAGTGACAGTGACGGATGCTGGTTCACAAACCTTGAGCAAATCGTTTCGAGCAAGATCTACGAGCATCAGGTGTTCGGCTCTTTCCTTTTGGTCAGCCAGTAAAGAATCAGCGAATTCTTCATCTTGAATTTGACTGTCCCCTCTTGGCCTAGAACCGGCGATTGGATGCATTACGACTTTGCTACCAGATACTTTTACCAAAGCCTCAGGCGAAGAGCCAACCACTGCATAGTCTCCGTTGGAATCCGAGTAATTCAACAGATACATGTAAGGAGACGGATTCAATGCTCGCAGCACTCTGTAAACATCTATCGGCCTTGCTTGTACTTCCACATCGATGCGTTGAGATAAGACAACTTGAAAAACGTCACCTGCTGTGACATGTTGTTTAGCTTTTTCTACAGCTGAAAGGAAATCGCTGTGGGATGTGCGTGGTTTTCGATCGAAGCGCAGTTCTGCTGTTGAGGTGGAAAGAGTCTGGCTAGTTGGCTCGGCTAACAGTTCGTGAATTTCATTGATCCTAGTTTCAGCATCATCAAATGCCTTTGCATAATCTGAGCTACTGTCGCAGTAAATGTTCGACACAATTAGCACGCTACTGGTCTTGTGATCTAAAACAATAATGTCTTGGACCATCTCGAGGTGAATCTTAGGTCTCTCATAATCAAGAACAGGCGCTAGGGGTAGGGTTTCAATGTCACGGATGACATCCCATGAGAACAAGCCGACAAGCCCCGACGTAAGCGGTGGCAAGTTGCTCATTGGCAGAGTTTTCCAAGCAGATTGCACTACGCGAATGGCATCCAAAGAGCTACTTGGCAATCTGCCTGCGTCTGGTAGTGCTAGTTCGGAACCCTTGACGATGAATTCGTTGTCTGTCTCGATGAAGCTTGCTCGACTAGATAACCCAATGAAACTATATCGTGACCAAACACCTTGCTCTGCTGATTCAAGTAGAAACGTACCTGACCGACCCGCTGAGAGCTTTTCGTAGATTCCTACTGGTGTGTCGTTACCGCCGAAAACCGTCAGGAAAATTGGAACTACGTTGCCAAGTGTGGCTGTGCTCAAGAATTCGTCCTTGGAGAGGTTGAACCTATTCACGGTAGCTACCTGCACTCTTCACTTCAATAGCTTGTGAATCGAAACAAGATTCTTTGCCCGTGTGGCAGCTTGGTCCTACTGGTTTAGCAAAAACAAGAATTGAATCAGAGTCGCAATCAAGTTCCATCGCCGTCACGTTTAGAAGATTTCCTGAGGTGGAACCCTTCTTCCAAATCTCTTGTCTTGATCTAGACCAGAAGTGGCAGGTTCCAGTTTCTAGAGTGAGATTGAACGCTTCTTGATTCATGTAAGCGAGCATAAGCACTCTGCCAGAGTCAACATTTTGGACGATGGCTGGTATCAGCTCGTTTTTATCGAAGTCGGGATTAGACATTTGGTAACAGTCTAACTTTCACGCCCTGTTTGTGCAGGGTGTCCTTGACTTTCCGAATGGTTAGTGTTCCTTCGTGGAAGACCGATGCAGCTAGGACGGCATTAGCCCCAGCCTGGACAGCGGGCAGAAAGTCGTCAGGAGTTCCTGCTCCCCCACTGGCGATGATTGGAAGAGCAGAAACCTGTCGCATTGCTGCAATCAAGTCTGTGTTGAAACCTGCTTTAGTACCATCGGCATCAACGCTATTTATCAGTAGTTCACCAATGCCTCGTTGCTGATTTTCGGTAATCCATGCAATGGCATCAAACCCGGTGACTTTTGAACCACCGTGGGTTGTCAGCGCGTATCCTGAGCCCATTTGCGGATCTTGGACGACATCCAGCGAAACGACAACTATCTGGTCACCGTATTTTTCGGAGATTTCATTCAGAAGCTCGGGATTTGTGACGCTAGATGAACCAATGCTGACCTTGTCAGCTCCCGCCTCCAGATAGCTAGAAACATCTGACAGTTTGGAAATACCGCCACCAACTGTGAGTGGGATGAAGATGCTCTCGGCGGTTCTTTTAATTACGTCGAGCATGGCAACGCGACCTTCAAGGCTAGCGGAGACGTCTAGAAAGGTAATTTCGTCTGCTCCTGCCTCGTAATACATCTTGGCTAACTCAACTGGGTCCCCTATGTCCTGAAGACCCTTGAATTGAATGCCTTTGACTACCCTGCCGTCTTTCACGTCAAGACAAGGTATTACTCGTATTGAAAGAGTCATAACTAGATTCGAGCTGCGTGTATGGCACTAACCAAGATTGCTCTTGCACCGATGTTATAGAGCTCGTCCATCTTGGCATTAGTCTCTTGACTTAGAACTAAGGCTCTTACTGCTAGCCAATTGGGATCTTTGGTAGGTGAGATAGTTGGAGACTCTATGCCAGGAGTGATAGCTGAAGCTTGATCTATCAAATCCGTCGGGCAGTCGTAATCGAAGATGACATACTCTCGGGCGACAATAACACCTTGCAATCTTCTCAATAACGAAGCGTGTTTATCCGAGCTTGATGAATTCGCAATAAGAAAAGCCGATGATTCAACGATTACCTCACCGAAGGCTTCTAAGCCAGCTTGCCTTAGTGTGTTACCAGAAGAAACCACATCTGCGATTAGATCCGCCACTCCCAAACTCACTGCAGTTTCGACGGCACCGTCTAGGGCAATAACGGTTGCCATAATGTTCTTTTGTTCAAGATAGTCAGAGACAATATTCGGGTAAGCAGTAGCAACACGCTTTCCGGCTATCTGTTCGATTGAGTCAAATTCACCAATTACACCTGCGAAGGTAAATCTTGATTGGCCGAAGTTCAAATCAGCAATCCGCACAGCTTTAGACCTGCTGTCCATCAGAAGGTCTAGACCAGTAATTCCTGCGTCTAGGGCACCTGTGCCAACGTACGTAGCGATGTCTCTAGGACGTAGATAAAAGAATTCAATGTTGTTACGGCTGTCAAGTACGCGAAGCGTCTTGGAGTCTTTGCGCACGGCGTAGCCTGCTTCGGCCAACATTGCAGTTGAATGGTCGGCAAGAATCCCTTTGTTTGGAACAGCAACTTTTAGCATGCTCATCTAGTATCGCTCCTCAAGATCTTGCAGAGATAATCCTTTAGCCACCATCAGGACTTGTAAGTGATAAATCAGTTGGCTTATTTCAAGAGCAAGGTCGTCATTGGTTTCATGCTCGGCCGCCATCCAAACCTCTGCTGCTTCCTCAACTATCTTCTTGCCAATAGCGTGTACGCCTTGCTCCAACAGGAGCTTTGTGTTTGATTCTGATTCAACAGACTGAGATTTCAGCTGTATCTCGTTGAACAGCGATTCGAAGGACTTCATTAACACATTTTACAGTTGAAACTACATGTTTGGCGCTGCTGCCTCTGCGGCTTGGCGCAATTGGGCAATCATCCCATTCCTGTCTGAACTTCCAAACACTGAACTACCGGCTACGAAGGTATCGGCACCGACTGCTGCGGCAGCTGATATCGTCTTAAGGTCAATTCCTCCGTCAACTTGCAACCAGGTGTCAGGGCTATCTTTATCTATCAAGGAGCGCACCTCTGATATCTTCTCGAGCGATGATTCTATAAATGATTGACCGCCAAACCCTGGCTCGACCGACATAACAAGTATCTGATCAAAATGATGAACAAGGCCTCGAAGCACACTGACTGGAGTATTGGGTTTAATTGAAAGCCCCGCTCGCGACCCTAGAGCCTTTATTTCCTTTGAAAGCTGAATAGGGCCAGTACAAGCTTCGAAATGAACCGTGACAGAAAAAACTCCTAGCTCAGCGTATTTTGGAGCCCAATGATCAGGATTTTCAATCATGAGGTGCACATCGAGGGGCAAACTAGAAATATCTTGCATGCGCTTGACCATCCCAGTGCCGAAGGTCATGTTTGGGACGAAGTGACCATCCATAATGTCAAGGTGTATTCCATCAGCGGAAGTGATGGTGCCAAAGTCACTTTCGAGGTTAACAAAATCTGCACTGAGGATGCTTGGTTGGATTCTTATGCTCATGAGTAAACCTTATTACCCAGCTAATCCTTTGTGAGCATGGCCATGAACATGCAGTCTGTGTTGTCGCGGTGAGTATAGAGCTGAACAGTTTTCCTGTTCCTTGGAAGAGTGTCGCCCATTAGAACGTCGTTCAAACTAGAGGTCAGATCCAACACTCGAAGCCCCAGCGTTCGCTGAGCCTTGTCAACTATTGCAACAGTTTCGGACAGATGAGGTGAACAAGTGACGTACAAAAGCGATCCGCCAGGTTTGAGAGCTTTGCTTGCACTTTCTAGCAACTCATACTGGAGCTGAGTGAGTGACTTCAAGTCTTCGGATGATTTGCGCCATCTCGCTTCTGGACGTCTACGAAGAGCTCCTAAACCGCTGCATGGTGCGTCGATGATTATGCGATCAAACATCTCTGGTTGCTCTGCCCCGAAATCTTTACCATCTTGAACTGTGACTTCGACATTGTCGAAAGGTTTAAGTGCATTTGAAACAAGTTTTGCGCGGTGCTCTTGCACCTCGTTGGCTACCAAAGTTGCCTGTGATTGTTTAGCGAGGGCCGCGAGAAGTGCAGCTTTTCCGCCTGGACCCGCGCACATGTCTAGCCACTTCTCTCCCTTGACAACGTCCTTGAATTTTACGAGGGCCAAAGCGGCAATTTGGGATCCCTCATCTTGCACGCGAGCAGTTCCGATTCTCACTTCTTGAATCTCGCCAGGATTACCTGATTCAATTGAAAATCCATATGGGCTAAAGCGATTGACTTGTATGCTTTGTTCTTCAAAATCAGCCAGGCTACTTAACCCAGGCAAACACACAAGATTTACGAAGGCTGGATGATTGTTTGTAGCCAAGAGCTGCTCAATATCATTGCCCAACCCATCTGATGTTAGAGCTTGGCTTAGTGCGCGAACGATCCATTGAGGATGGCTGTATTGAATAGACAGAAACTCGATATTGGATGCTGCTTTGTCCTCCGCTAAATCAATCCATTGATCGAACGTCTTCTCGCTGACTCGACGAAGCACACCGTTTGCGAATCCCACGGCTTTCTCCCCAACCACGGAACGGATTAGATTCACTGCTTCATTAATGGCAGCGTGCGGTGGAATTCGCATCTTCAGGAGTTGGTGGCAACCCATACGCAAGGCATTCAACACCACCGCGTCGATCTCATCCACTGGCCTAGAACTCACCTGATTCAGCACAAAGTTGTAAGTGAGTTGCCATCTAATGGTTGAGAAAGCTAGTTCCTGAGCCAAAGCAGAATCTCTTGTGTTTAGCTTTGCCTCTTCGAGCAGATTCGGCATAACCAAGTTCGCATAGCTGTCTTCGAAAGTTACTTTATTGAGTAGTTCAAGAGCCACACTTCTGGCGGTAATTGGAGCTCTCAATTCAGCACGACCGGGTGTGATTGGCCATTTAGCCAGTCTCTTGCTTGCATAGTATTTCGGGAAGCTGGTTGGACATCCAATAGTTCAAGCGCGGTACCCTCACCACAAGTGACTAATACTTTCTCGCCAACTACACTCACGCAACCAACTTTGTCATCCACCTTCATAATTCCTAGAGATCGGGCGCTAAGAATTCTCATGGGTTCACCTTTGAAGTGACACCAAGCCATCGGCTCCGGGTTCATTGCTCTAACAAGATCCGACACTTCCTTGGAATCTTTGTGGAAATCGATTCTTGCTTCATCCCTCGATGTCTTGGGGGCTATCGTGATCTCCCCTTTTTGATCCATAAGAAGGTGAGTGCCAGAGTAAAGTCTCGGAAGTTCGGCGTTAAGAAGACTGACACCTAGTAATGCAAGTCTTGTGAGCAACTCTCCTGCGTTTTCATCTGGCTGGATAGTTGTAGGTACTGCTGAAAGGATTGGGCCAGTATCTAAACCAGCATCAATCTTAAACAGGGTCACCCCTGTTTCGGTGTCTCCGTTTTGCAATGCTCGTTGGACAGGAGCAGCCCCCCGCCATCTCGGTAACATACTGAAATGCAGGTTGAACCAACCAACAGGTAGCGCAGCAAGTGCGTCATGGCGAAGTATCACTCCGTATGCAACTACGATCGCCAAATCAACTTGATGTTCAGAAATTTCTAAAAGCACTTCTGAAGTCAGCTTGTTCGACTTGATAACTGGTAGGTTTCGACGCAACGCCAGTTCTGCAACCGGTGACGGCGTAAGAAGCCGCTTTCTTCCTAGCGGTGCATCCTCACGACTTAGAACCGCGACCACTTCGTGACCTGCTATCAAGAGGCCCTCAAGTACAGTCGCTGCGGTTGCAGGCGTGCCCGCGAATAGGATTCTCATCGATTCCTAGATTACTTTGCTGTCATCCATGTTTATGCGATATACGCGTTCACCAGGTTTCTTAGCCTTACTGGTTTTAGTTAGCTTCAAGGTTGTTGCGCTTAGTAACTCTGCAAGTTCAAGCCCGTATGAATATGAGTAATCAAGAGCAAGGGTGTTGGGGTTATCAACTTTCAGTTCTCTGGTCTTTCCAGATTCGAGTAGCGATGCCAGTTCCATGATCAAATTTTGGTGGTCTTCAGTGTTCGTACTCGTGACCGAAGCAATTCGAGTTTGTGGTGGTAAAGCCAACTCAACACGATCTGTAAAGTCATCCTTGACTGCGCCATAGAAGTCGAACTCCAGCATCTTCGCTTCCAAAGAGTCCCTCAGACCAACGAAAATCACCGTTGCATTAGGTCTTGCTAAGGAAACCGCGTTTGCCCATTTACCTAGGCTCTGCTCTAAAGCTCTTAGCCTAGGAGCTCCGACCATTCTGGCAGCATCCGCAATCAACACAACGGAGTATCCACCTTCCACTCTTGGCTCTGCTCCAGGGGTTGAGACCACAAGCAAAGAACCACCCGCGAGATTAGTTAGTCGGTTCTCACCGTTGGAGTGAAGAACAGTGGCCTCGGGAAAACTTCTCTCTAGCTGTTGCGCAATGGCTGATGAACCTAGGACGGTTGGCCTTGTTGCAGTCTTGCCACAAGAGCAAGGTGGCAGCGCTGTGTTTGTTTTGCAAGAACGGCATCTGAATAAACCTGACGGATCAATCCAGATTGAAGATGAGCAAACTGAACAAACTCGGATTTCTCTGCACGAAACACATAGAAGAGAACTTGCCCAGCCAGCAGTTGCAATCTGAACTAGGACTGAATTGCCACTCTTGATGGCGTTACTGATTAGAGCAAATGATGTGGCGTCTAATCGGTCATTGAGTTCAGTAACGGTTGATTGGGGTTTAGGCCCGGAAGCTTTCAATGGAACCAAATGATCAATTTCAATAAGTCTGACAACCTCTGTTGATGGAGCGTGTGAAGCTATAACAAACTTTGCCTTCTCGAGCTCCGCCCTTTGCAAGAGCACCTCGCGAGAATGCCAGTAAGGCGCTGACTGTTCGATGTGTGATTCATCACCATCGTCCCAAAGCAAGATGAGACCCAAGTCCTTAGCGGGCGCAAAGCTGGCACTGCGGAGTCCGTAGTTGATGCCGATTTTTGTAGATGCGTAAAGGTGATTTAGGTGTCGTTGAGAACCAGTGTCGGAGCTCGCATGTCTGTAAGAGATTCCTTGTAGGCCAAGTGAAAACAAAGCTTCTTCGAAGCGTGCGAGTTCAGCAAAATCAGGTAACACCACAAGCGAACTTCTACCAGCTGAGAATTCATGCAAGGCGGCAAGAACGAATTCGCTCGGCCAGCCTGAACCAGATAAGTTACCAAGCAGCTCCGGCATGAAGTATGTTCGAGGATGCGTTTGGAGATGTTCGATTAGAGTGCTGGTGGCTGGCTTGTCAGAAAGTTCTAGAGAAAAGCTGTCGGAAGATCTAAATTCTTTCTCAATACGGGTGTATCGCTTTGGAATAGCTGTTGACAGCAATTCGCCAGTGGTTCCGGCCTGTCTCGCTGCAACAGAATGGCACAGAGCAAGTTGCTCTCTACTTAGAACCGAAGTAATTGAAGACACAGAAGTGATGGAAAGCAGCTTTTCTCGTTCACTAGAAACATCTGTAAGTCCACATAGCACTCCAGTCTTCTCTTTTCCACCCAACCCGAATGGGACCTGAACCAGGAAACCAAAGTCCAAAACAGCTGCAAGTCTATTTGGCACTAAATAGTCAAACTCCTTATCCAATTGGGGCAATGGTGAACTGAACCTTATTTTGGCAACTAAAGGCATTACAGACCCACGGCAGTTTGTAGGTCAGAAACCTTGTTTATTCTCTCCCAACTGAAGTTAGGTAACTCGCGACCGAAGTGCCCGTAAGTGGATGTTGCCCCATAGATTGGCCTTAACAGGTCCAACTCGTCGATGATAGCTTTGGGTCTCAGATCGAATACCTCGAGCACTGCCTTCTCTATCAAATCTGTATCGACTGTATTAGTGCCGAAGCACTCAACATAAAGCCCAACCGGTCGAGCTACCCCAATTGCGTAAGCGACTTGAACTTCAGCTTTAGTTGCTAGTCCTGCTGCAACCAAATTCTTTGCTACCCAACGCATGGCATATGCAGCCGATCTATCTACCTTTGATGGATCTTTGCCGCTGAATGCACCGCCTCCATGGCGACTATAGCCGCCGTAGGTGTCAATTATGATCTTTCGACCGGTTAGCCCAGCGTCTCCTTGCGGACCACCAATTACGAAGTTTCCAGTTGGATTGATAAGCAGATTGCACTCGGACATATCTAATTCGTAACTACTCAAGACAGGCTCAATAACATACTTCGATACAGCCTCGCTGATTTCCGCATTGCTGATGCCTGGATTGTGTTGGGTGCTGAGAACCACTGTCTGAACTGAGACGGGTCTATCCCCTTCGTATCCAATAGTGACTTGGGTCTTACCATCTGGACGTAAAAAAGGAATTTTGCCATTGTGCCTGACTTTGGCAAGTTGCTCAGCCAGTGAATGCGCAATCTTTATAGGCAGTGGCATGAGTTGAGTAGTTTCGGTGCAAGCAAAACCAAACATGATTCCTTGGTCGCCAGCTCCCTGGTTATCGAAAATGTCTGAGGATTTGCCTACTGAGATTTCGTGTGAGGAATCCACGCCCAAGGCGATGTCGGCAGATTGCCTACCAATAGATACGCTCACGCCACAAGAGCTTCCATCGAAACCTATGTCGGATGAGTTGTAACCAATCTCAAGTAGTTTGGATCTAACGATATCCGGAATCTCTGCATAACCTTCAGTTGTGATTTCCCCTGCTACGTGGACTAATCCAGTGGTCACAAGAGTCTCTACAGCTACTCTAGACAACGGGTCCTGTGCGATTAGGTTGTCCAGAATTGCATCGCTGATCTGATCACAAATCTTGTCTGGGTGTCCCTCAGTTACAGACTCGGATGTGAAGTACTTGATTTTATTCATATTCGAACCAGTATATCTTCGTCTGCTGACAATGGTTTAGGAATCAACCGAAGAGCTTGAAAATTTCGTCGAGAACGTCGTTGGCAACTTCGAGCTTTGTTCCCTTACTTAGCAATGAATCGCTATTGCTAACTATCATTACCGAGTTGTGGTCTTGGTCGAACACTGCTCCATGAGAAACATCGTTGGCAACAATCATGTCGACATTCTTTCTAGCCAGTTTCGCTTTTGCTCGATCGAGTAGTTCTGCGCTGTCTTGCGTTTCTGACAGTACCTCGGCGGCGAAGCCGACAAGAATGGTTGATAGCCCCAACTCCTGTCTAGTTTTGGACAGACCGGACAGTAGGTCAGGATTTGCAACTAGCTTCAGTTCCTGCTCTTGAGATTCTTGACGATTAAGCTTGCCACTTTCAACTTTGGCAACTCTGAAGTCGCTAACGGCAGCAGGCATCATTATTACATTTGAGGTTGGTAGCATCTCATCGAGGGCAGTTGCAAGATCTGCTGTCGACGATACGTTCCGCACTTTAGGAAAGCGTGAGAGATCGGCCTCGATGTTGATTGCAATCAGATTTACATCAGCTCCTCTAGCTATAGCAGCATCAGCCAAAGCCAAACCTTGCTTGCCCGAAGAGCGATTACCTATATAGCGAACAGCGTCTATAGGTTCGCGCGTTCCACCGGCGGCAATGGTTATTCTCTTGCCCGTCAAGTCACCTTTGGCGATCGAAGAAAGTGCGCCGGAGACTATTGCTTCAGATTCTGGAAGTCGCCCTGGTCCCGAGTCATCGCCGGTCAAGCGGCCAAAGGCAGGCTCGATAATTTCAACTCCTCTTGATCTCAGAGTCTCAATGTTTTCTACGGTTGCTGGGTGTTGCCACATCTCGGTATGCATTGCAGGCGACACAACAACCTTGGCTGTTGTAGCCAACAAGACATTCAGTAGAAGATCATCTGCGATTCCATGAGCATAACGAGCAATGAAGGCAGCCGTTGCCGGTGCAATAACAACCAAGTCTGCTTCTTTTGCCAGTGCTATGTGCTTTACAGAATCGACATCGGTATAAAGATCAGAGTCAACGACGTTATGTGAAAGAGCTTCGAGGGTTGTCGCACCTATGAAACGCAAAGCGTTTTGAGTTGGAAGAACCTTTACAGTGTGACCAAGTTCGGTGAAGCCACGGATTACTCCTGCAGCTTTGTACGCTGCTATGCCTCCTGTGACACCAACCAGAATGTGCAAGATTGCTCAGATTACTCTTTGGCTTCAGCGGTGACTACAGCACCTTCGACGATTTCGCGCATTGCGATAGAAAGCGGCTTGTCATCAACAGCTGCGTCAACTAGTGGACCCACATTGTCAAAAAGCGAACCCTCGTGCAGTGCCGAATAGTAGTCATTGATCTGACGAGCACGCTTAGCCGCGAAAATAACCAAGCCATACTTTGAATCGGTCTTTGACATTAGTGCGTCGATAGATGGAGATATAATTCCTTCAAGTTTTTCAGACATTTCGCTACTTTTCCTTGTTTTTAGTGTGAATCAGACGGATTCACTAAGTCTTCATCAAGTCTAAGACCTCTTGGGCACAATCTGCCACCTCGTCATTGATAACCACGTGGTCAAAAAGGCTCTTGCTACTCATTTCAACCTTTGCGGTTTCAAGCCTTATAGCTATCTCCTCGGCTGATTCAGTGCCTCTACCAAGCAGTCTCTTGTTGAGTTCCTCGAGGCTAGGAGGGGCTATGAAGATCAGGTTTGCATCAGGCATTGACTCTTTCACCTGCTGAGCTCCCTGGATATCAATCTCGAGAATCATCTGTTGACCAGCCTCTAGAGCTCGCTCTACTGGCTTTCTAGGTGTTCCATAGCGGTTGGTTTGATGCACCACTGCATATTCAAGTAGCTCGTTATCGGCAATCATTTGATCGAACCGTTCATTCGACACAAAATAGTAGTGAACCCCATCGATCTCACCAACCCGTGGCTGTCTAGTGGTTGCTGAGACTGATAAAAGAATCTCTGGATGTTTATCGAGCAGGTACCTGACGACCGTTCCTTTTCCCACAGCGGTAGGTCCAGCGATTACGGTCAGTCTAGTCATGGATAAAGCCTATTTGTTCAAGGCTAAATGGAGAATTTCTTGGTCCTCGGTCACGCTGGTAGAAACATGGTGCATACCGTTTCTTAGTGCCGATCTGGAAACTGTATAAATAACATCGCCTGATAGTTCTTTGAAAATGAAACTGGCATTGGAGAGTTGAGCGCCTTGGTAGCCGAAGCCAGGAGCCAAAATAGGCGTTCTCAATTCAGCTCTACCTGTGTTCAAAGCAGCAAGCCCTAGCGATTGCAAATCAACAGTTGCACCAATAACCAAACCTAAGTTACCGAATATTCCCTTTGATGAGGCTGTAGCAGAGTTGAGCACAGAAACCTCTTCAGCAACTTGACGAGCGACCGTAACTCCTTCTCCAGTTGAAGACTGTAACCTCAAACCTTCCGGATTCGATGTAGCCGAAAGAGCAAACAAGCCCTTACCTCTTTCGCTCGCGAAAGCTAGTGCAGGTGCAAGTGAGCCAACCCCAAGGTATGGGTTAACTGTGAGCGCATCACAGATGAATGGTGCTGCCTTGGCTAGCCAAGCCTGACCATATGCTTCCATAGTTGAACCGATGTCGCCCCTTTTAGCATCCGCAATAACTAGGAACCCTCGTTGATTCGCTTCCTGGAGCAATTTCTCGAGCGACACAAATCCAGCTGAACCGAACCTTTCGAAGAATGAAACCTGAGGCTTGATCATCGACACTGAACCCACTAGTTGATCCAGCATCGTCAGCCCAAAGCTCAAGACTCCTTCGGCTGATACATCGAAACCGCTATCTGAGAGAAGCTCTTCATGCGGGTCTATGCCAACACAAAGTTGACCTTTAGATGCGAAAGCTGCTTCAAGTTTCTTGGAGAAAGATTCAGGCAAGTGCTTCTCTCCTATCCTGAGCATGTTCTTGAAGTGATCTAACTTTGAAATCGCCGGCGATAACCGTTTCGAATGACCCGATAGCTGCCGATAACTGAGCAATAGTCGTGAAAATGGGAGCGTCAGCTGCTGTGGTTGCAGCCCTAATTTCATAACCGTCCTTTCTAGCTGAAGATCCAGATGGAGTGTTCACAACGACATCAACTTCCCCATTGAGAATGAGCTCAACAATCGATGGTCCTGCTGGAGCATCATCGTCTGCAGAATGCTTTCTAACTATGCGTGCCGGAATACCGTGACGTTTCAGAATTGAGGCTGTTCCATAGGTGGCCAGGATCTCATAACCTAACTGCCACAAACGCCTAACGGGAAGAATTACCTGGTGCTTATCTCTGTCAGCGACAGATACAAAGATCCTGCCCGACTTAGGTATAGCACTTCCTGCGGCTGCCTGGCTCTTGGCGAATGCCGTTGGGAAATCAACATCAATACCCATAACCTCACCAGTAGATCTCATCTCTGGACCAAGCAGAGAGTCAACGAATTTGCCTTCTTTCGTAGCAAACCTTTTGAAAGGTAAGACGGCTTCTTTAACAGAGATGGCTGTTGTCTCTGGAATGTGTGTTCCATCAGTTGCCGGTAAGTGGCCTTCTTCGATGAGGTCGGCGATGCTTCTGCCAACCATTACTAAAGCAGCAGCCTTGGCAAGAGTTATACCGAGTGCTTTAGACACGAACGGAACTGTTCTGGATGCTCTTGGGTTAGCCTCTAGGACGTAGAGAATATCGTGAGCTAGAGCAAATTGAACATTTAGAAGACCCTTGACTCCAATACCCTTAGCAATCAGCTCCGTAGCCTCCCTCACCCTGTTGATTTGAGTGTGGCTCAAAGTTATTGGGGGAAGTGTGCAGGAGGAATCTCCTGAATGGATTCCTGCCTCCTCAATGTGTTCCATGACGCCACCAACATAGAGCTGTGCTCCGTCGTAGAGCGCATCGATGTCAATCTCAATTGCATCATCTAGAAATCTATCGACCAATAACGGATGGTTCGGTCCGACAATTGCCTGATCGGCAATTCTGTCGAAGTAGCCTTCCAGTGCTTTCTCGTCATAAACAATTTCCATGCCACGACCACCAAGAACGAATGATGGTCGAACCAAAACTGGGAACCCAATACGTTCAGCAATTACCTTGGCCTCAGGCAGGCTTGTTGCAGTTCCATTGGCTGGAGAAATCAAAGCTGCTTGGTCGAGAATCTTTGAGAACGCACCACGTTCTTCAGCCAGATCGATTGCATCAGGAGTTGTTCCGAGAATTGGTATTCCGTGTGCAGCTAGTCCTTGAGCTAAACCAAGCGCAGTTTGACCACCAAGTTGAACGACCACACCAACGAGTTCTCCGCTTTGAGATTCAGCATGAATGACTTCAAGAACATCTTCCAGGGTTAGCGGTTCAAAATACAATCGGTCACTGGTGTCATAGTCAGTAGACACCGTCTCCGGGTTGCAGTTGATCATGATTGTTTCGAAGCCTGCATCATGCAAGGCAAACGATGCGTGAACACATGAATAGTCGAACTCAACACCTTGGCCGATACGGTTAGGCCCAGATCCAAGAATGACAACCTTCTTAGCAGATGATGATCGAACCTCTGTTTCTTGCTCATAGGTGCTGTAGTGGTAAGGGGTTAGAGCGGGAAACTCACCGGCACAGGTATCTACTGTCTTATACACAGGTCGTACGTTTAGTTCGTATCTGCTAGTTCGAACCTCTTGTTCTGTTAGTCCTCTAAGCTCAGCTATTTGGATGTCACTGAAGCCGAAAGACTTTGCATAAGCAAGAAGCTCTTCATCTAACAATGGAGCACCTTGGATCTCCTGCGCGATCTCATTGATTAGAACTATTTGATCGATGAACCAGGGGTCAATCTTGGTGGCCTCGAAGATTTCATTGGTTGTTGCACCTAGCCTCAAAGCCTGTTGGACAGTCACTATGCGACCATCGGTTGGTGTCTTTGAAAGCTCTATTAACTCAGCCTTACTCAACTTCTGACTACCCCAGTGAAATGATGAACCTCTGCGCTCAAGACTTCTAAGTGCCTTCTGCAAAGCTTGGGCATAGTTTCTGCCAATCGCCATGGCTTCACCCACGGATTTCATTGTCGTGGTCAATGTTGCATCAGCAGCAGGGAACTTCTCAAATGCAAATCTTGGTACTTTCACAACAACGTAATCGAGTGCAGGTTCAAAGGAAGCAGGAGTTACCTTGGTGATGTCATTAGGAATCTCATCTAGCCGGTATCCAATGGCAAGCTTTGCTGCAATCTTTGCAATTGGGAATCCCGTAGCCTTCGATGCAAGTGCTGATGATCTACTTACCCTTGGGTTCATCTCAATGACAATGATTCGTCCAGTGTTAGGTTCGACAGCGAACTGAATGTTACAGCCACCTGTGTCCACACCAACTGCTCTGATGATGTCAATTGAAATGTCGCGCATGTGTTGATATTCACGATCAGTGAGAGTCAGTGCGGGAGCCACGGTGATTGAGTCGCCTGTGTGAACACCTACAGGGTCAACGTTCTCGATAGAACACACGACTACAGTGTTGTCAGCTGTGTCTCTCATAAGCTCGAGTTCGTACTCTTTCCAACCCATGATTGATTCCTCAAGAAGAACCTCTGTGGTTGGACTTGCTTGTAAGCCCGCTCCGGCTATCCTTCGTAACTCGTTTTCGTCATAAGCGAAGCCAGAACCTAGGCCTCCCATTGTGAAAGACGGGCGGACAACGACTGGGTACCCAAGCTTTGCTGCGCCTTCGAGAACTTCTTCCATTGTGTGAGCGATGTATGACTTCGCAACATCTGCGCCAGAGTCCAGCACGAGTTGTTTGAAGGACTGGCGGTCTTCACCAGCCTTGATGGCAGATACCTTTGCACCGATTAGTTCAACGTTGTATTTGTCGAGGATTCCTAGTTCATGCAAAGACATCGCTGCGTTCAATGCTGTCTGACCACCAAGGGTAGGCAGAATAGCGTCCGGTCTTTCTTTTGCAATTATTGCTTCGATCACCTGAGGTGTAATTGGTTCGATGTATGTGGCATCAGCAAAATCAGGATCAGTCATAATTGTTGCAGGGTTGCTGTTTACCAGAATTACTCTTATTCCTTCAGCTCTTAGCACACGGCAAGCTTGTGTACCTGAATAGTCAAATTCACATGCCTGACCGATAACAATTGGACCTGAGCCAATAACTAGAACGCTCTTGATATCTTCTCTTCGCGGCATTAGCTTGCTCTCTTTGCTTGGTTGTTGCGAATCATTTCAATAAGACGATCGAACAGATAGTTGGCATCGTGTGGTCCAGCAGCTGCTTCTGGGTGATACTGAACTGAGTAAGCTGGAATGCCTTGACATTCAAGCCCTTCAACAACATCGTCGTTGAGACAGATGTGGCTTACGCGCACCTTGCCGAAACCTTCAGGTGAGTCGACAAACTCTCCACCGTCAACTCGCACTGCGAATCCATGGTTATGGGCTGTGACTTCTACTCTTCCGGTACGACGGTCTAACACTGGCTGGTTGATACCTCTGTGCCCAAAGGCAAGTTTGTAAGTCTGGAAACCTAGTGCTCGACCTAGTAGTTGATTGCCGAAACAGATGCCAAAGAATGGAACCTTCTTGGACAAAACTTCTTGTAGAACCTTTACCTGTTCAGTAGCTGTTTCAGGGTCGCCAGGACCATTGCTGTAAAAAACTGCATCTGGATTGCTAGCAAGGAGGACTTCAGCCGAAGAAGAAGCAGGATAAACGGTCACATCTAAACCGCGTTCGATCATGTTTTCAATCGTTGAGCGCTTGATACCTAAATCTAGAATCGCTACCTTGCCCACATACTCACCCTTGTGAGCTACATCGTAAGCAACTTTGGTGGAGACAACGGAACTCAATGATTGACCCTGCATCTGGGCAGTGGTTCTAACTTCAGCTACTAAATCCTCAATTGGCCTTGCGGCATCAGGGCCGGAGAAAATTCCTGCACGCATCACGCCGATTTCTCTTAGGTGAAGGGTAAGAGCTCTGGTGTCTAAATCTGAAATCCCAACAACAGCGTCTTTGTTCAAATCATCTTCGAGCGAACGCTCTGATCTGAAGTTTGAAATTACTCGGCTAACATCGCGTACAACATACCCAGCTACCCAAATCTTGTCTGATTCTTCGTCCCTGGTGTTCATCCCAGTGTTACCGATGTGTGGTGCTGTCTGCACAACAATCTGACCTGCATAGGACGGGTCAGTCAGTGTTTCTTGATAACCAGACATTCCTGTCGCAAATACTATTTCGCCTAAAGTGGTGCCAGTCTTACCGAATGGCACACCTTTGAACACTTTGCCGTCTTCAAGCACTAGAAGTGCTGAACGTGATCTAATGGCCATCGGAATTTCCTATCTCTTGAACCTCGGAATCTCTAACTGTGAACATTCCTCGGTAAAGTGTGTGAACGACACTGCCACTGAGTTTCATGCCTACGTATGGGTTGTTTGAACTCTTACTTTCGGATATTGAATCGACAACGTACTCTGTTTTGGGGTCAAAGAATACGATGTTTGCAAAGGAACCCTGCTCAAGTTTTTGACCCTGGTTCGTCAATCTGCTTATTGATGCAGGTTTAGTTGAAAGAAGCTCTTCAAACTTCACCCAGTCGATTAGACCAGTGTCTATCAAAGTTGTCTTCATAATGGCTGCCGCCGTCTCAAGCCCAATCATTCCGAATGCTGCTTCCCCCCATTCACAGTCTTTGTTGTCGGCCGTGTGTGGGGCGTGATCTGTAGCCACTATGTCGATAGTTCCATCAGCTACTGCTTGTCTAAGGGCTACAACATCTTCTTGAGTTCTTAGCGGTGGGTTTACTTTATAAATTGGGTTGTAACTAGAAACAAGATCCTCAGTGAGGATCAAGTGGTGAGGAGTTACCTCAGCGGTTACATTGATTCCTCTTGACTTGGCCCAGCGAATGATTTCGACTGAACCTTTGGTGGATACGTGACATACGTGAAGTCGTGATCCAACCTCTTCAGTCAGCAAGACATCTCGAGCAATGATTGCTTCCTCAGCTACTGCAGGCCACCCTGTGAGTCCTAGCTTGAGCGATAGTGCACTTCCATTCATTTGAGCGTTCACTGTTAGTAGCGGGTCTTGTGCATGCTGGGCTATAACCCCATCAAAAGCCTTTATGTACTCAAGTGCTCTTCGCATAACAAGAGAGTCGCTCACACATTTGCCGTCATCACTAAAGAGTGTTACCTTCGCAGCAGAGGCATTCATCTTACCTAGGTCCGCGAGGTTTTTACCTTCAAGATTCACTGTTACTGCGCCGATAGGTTGAACCTGAACATAGCCGGCTGTTTGACCTAAAGCATATACCTGTTCAACAACAGCAGAGTTATCAGCTACCGGGTTGGTGTTGGCCATTGGATGGACGCAAGTGAATCCACCCTTAGCAGCTGCTCGGCTTCCTGTGAGAATAGTCTCGCTTTGTTCAAAGCCAGGCTCTCGAAGGTGAGTGTGTAGATCGACGAAGCCACTAAGAGCGATCAACCCTGAACAGTCAACAACATTTAGTGAAGAGTCAATCTCATCGCCTACATAAGAGATCAACTCCCCTGTCACAGCGATGTTGGTTTTTGAACCATCAGATAATTGGACGTTAGTGAATATAGTTCCCTGTTGTTTCATTTAGCACTCGATTCTTGAGCTAGTAACTTGTATAAAACTCCCATTCGAACGGCAACACCATTAGCAACCTGAGCAACAATCAGTGATTGACTCGAATCGGCTGCTTCTGAGGAAATCTCCAAGCCCCTGTTCATAGGACCAGGATGCATGATTAGTGTTGAACTATCTAAACGAGAAAATCTCTCTGCCGATAGTCCCCATAGTGTCGAATACTCAATGGCATTTGGTACAAACGAGGAACTCATTCGCTCCATCTGCATTCGAAGCATCATCACAACATCAAATCCAGCGTTTAGGGCGTCGTCTAGGTTGTGATAAACGGTATCTGCTAGTTCAAGAGCAGCGGATGTCACAAGAGTTGATGGTCCGGCTAGTGCCACATAAGCGCCAAGTGTCTTCAATAAATCTATGTTTGATCGTGCCACTCGACTGTGCAGGATGTCACCAACGATTAGCACTCGAACACCGCTCAGGTCTCCTGTGTCTCTTATTCCTTTGATTGATTGCCTGATAGTTAGAGCATCTGTTAGCGCTTGAGTTGGATGTTGGTGAGTTCCATCGCCAGCGTTAATCACCGTTGCCCTCGACCAATCAGCTTGAGCGATAGTGTTAGCCGCTCCGCTGTGATGATGTCGGACTATCAGTGCTTCGATTCCCATGGCTTCTAAAGTCAAAACGGTGTCTTTGAGAGATTCACCCTTGCTTACAGAAGATCCCTTAGCGGTAAAGTTCACAACGTCGGCGGATAGTCTCTTAGCGGCTATTTCGAAGGAGAACCTAGTGCGAGTTGAATCTTCGAAGAATAGGTTCGCAACAGTTCTTCCATTAAGAGCAGGAAGCTTCTTAACATCACGAGAGTTAACATCTTGCATTTCAAGTGACAGATTCAGCAGTTCTAGGGTCTCGGTGAGTGATAGATCGCCTGCGCTAAGTAAATGCTTCATTGCTCAATCACCACAGACTGCTCATCGTCGCTCTCAGTGAGCTTGACGAAGATTCGCTCCGCGAAACTTGTTGGCAGGTTCTTGCCGACGAAATCTGCACGTATAGGGAGCTCTCTATGTCCTCTATCAACCAGGACTGCCAAACGAACTGCTTTTGGTCTGCCGTGAGAAACGAGAGCGTCGAGTGCTGCTCTGACCGTTCTACCACTGAAGAGAACATCATCTACTAGGACTACGGTTAGGTTCTCAAGGGACTGGGTTGGGATAAAAGTTGCGGTAACTTGCTTACTTGGACGTGATGCTAAGTCATCTCTGAACATGGTCACATCGAGTTTCCCAACTGATGAAGCTAGATCGAAGTCAGGGTAGTTTTTTGCAATGGATTGTGCGATGCGATTAGCTAGGAAGACACCACGTGTTGGGATGCCTAGAATCAAAAGGTTTGAAGTGCCTTGATTGGCTTCAACGATCTCGTGAGAGATGCGGACTATGGCACGCTCAATGTCTTGAGCATCTAAGACGGTGCGTGAACTCACGCCCACCTCCTTCTGCGCCTCACAGGACGCCCTTAAAGGATGTTGTTCCTAGTATTCTAGTGCAGGTTTTACTTGAGGTTCTAGATTGGTTTGCGAGTCGCTGCAACTGTTGCTAAAACACCGTTAATGAATGCTGGCGAATCCTCGGTGCTCAGTTCAGTTGCCAACTCGACAGCTTCGCTAATGGCCACCTCAGCTGGGGTGTTGTTACCGTAAACAATCTCGAAAATGGCCATGCGCAGGATAGCTCTATCAAGTGCTGGCATACGATCTAAAGTCCAGTTCTGCGCAACATTGGCGAGAATTTCATCAATCTCAATTTGATTGCTGAGCACACCTGAAACCAGCTCTAAAGCAAACTCGAAAATTTCATCCTGGTTCTGACGGTCAGCTACCTGATTCTTTGTCGCTTCCAGCAAATCTGTCGCCATGCCATCTCTAAGTTCGGCCGCATAGAGGGCATCGACTGCTCTCTTTCGGGCTTTAGTTCTAGAGCTCAAGGATTAATCGGTAACTCGGCCGAGGTATTCACCAGTTCTGGTGTCAACCTTAACTTTTGTACCCTGCTCCACGAACAGCGGAACCTGTATCTGGAGACCTGTCTCCACTGTTGCAGGCTTGGTGCCACCGCTTGAACGATCTCCCTGAAGGCCAGGTTCGGTGAAAGTGATTTCAAGAACGACTGAAGGAGGCATTTCAACATAGATTGGGTTGCCTTCGTGAATAGCAACGATAGCCTGCTGATTTTCTAGAAGGTAATTTATTGCGTCGCCAACAAGTTCGCTACTCAAAGTCATTTGGTCGAAGTCTTTAGTGTCCATGAAAACATAGCCTTCACCATCGTTGTAGAGGTACTGCATCTCTCGCTTGTCGACGGTGGCAACATCAATCTTGATGCCGGCGTTTAGTGTGCGGTCAATGACCTTGCCAGTGATGACATTCTTCAACTTAGTTCTTACGAAAGCAGGGCCTTTGCCTGGCTTTACGTGCTGAAATTCGATTACTGCCCAAAGCTGGTTATCCATGCTTAGAACCATGCCGTTTTTTAGATCATTGCTTGTTGCCATTTTTGCCTCGCTGTAATTATTTGGCCAAACGGCCTGTAGCAGTTTATCAGTGGCTCAGTTGCCTAAGCGCTAGCAAATAAGAATCTATACCGAAACCCGCTATCACACCTGTGGCTACCCCGCTAATGACAGAGTTATGTCTGAATTCTTCACGAGAATGAGGATTTGATATGTGCACTTCAATCAGATTCAATCCCGCTGAAGTAACCATTGCACAAGCGTCTCTTAGTGAGTAGGAATAGTGAGTGAATGCAGCAGGGTTCAGTATGACCTGGGCTCTTGAATCAACAGCCTCGTGCAGCCAGCTAACCAATTCACTTTCATCATTGGTTTGTCTAACCTCTGCCTCAATGTTTAACGTGACGGCTAGGACAGATATCATAGCGACCAAGTCATTATAAGAAGCCGTGCCATAAACCTCAGGCTCCCTTGATCCCAGTCGATTGAGGTTAGGTCCGTTCAGAACGAGTACTTTATTCATGCTTCAAACTTACTTTCTATTCTGCAATCTCTTGGAATGCAGTGAACAAGAGTTCCTTGGTGGGTGCTTCTAAAACACCTGGCTTGGCTAGACCGTCTAAGACTATGAAACGAAGAATACCGCCCCTACTCTTTTTATCTACTTGCATACCAGCGTATAGGGCTTCCCAACGGTCTGCTGGGTAGGTAGTAGGTAAATCGAGTAACTGCAGAACACTTCGGTGCCTATCAGCGACTTCGTCAGATAACCTTCCAGAGAGTCTTCCAAGTTCAGCTGCAAACACCAAACCAATTGAAACAGCCCTTCCATGACGCCACATAAAATGTTCAACTAGCTCAATTGAGTGACCCAGTGTGTGGCCATAATTCAGGATCTCACGACGGTTCGACTCTTTGAAGTCAACACCAACAACGTCGGTTTTCACTTCGATGGAACGCCTAACCAATTCGGCGAAACGTTCTGAGTGTATATCTCTCGCGTCGTTGACGTCTTCTTCAATCAAATCCAAGATAACAGGGTCAGCTATAAACCCACACTTCACAATTTCGCCAAAACCTGAAATGAGTTCAAGCTTCGGCAGAGTTTCAAGAGTGTCAAGGTCAACCAGAACAGCCTTCGGCTCGTGGAATGCGCCAACGAGGTTCTTGCCTTCTAAGGTGTTAATTCCGGTCTTGCCTCCAATTGCGGCATCGACCATCGCTAGCAAAGTTGTCGGTACGTGCACGACCGAAATACCTCGAAGCCAAGTTGCAGCAATAAAACCGCCAAGATCGGTTGTCGCTCCTCCACCTAATGTAATTACCGCATCAGACCTAGAGAACTCTGCTTGACCTAAAGATGACCAAGCGATTGAAAGCCATCTATCTGTCTTGGCATCTTCACCATCCGCTACCGGAAGTTGCCAAACTTGCTTGCCTGTTTCGATTAGGTTGTCAGCAACCGCCTCAGCACTTGCTTGCATGCCTACTGGGTAGACCAGAAGCACTTTCCTGACTGAGTCCCCAAGCGAACCATTGAGGTCGTCGAGTAGGCCTCTGCCTATCAGAACTTCATAGCCTGGCTGTCCTTTGGCGAATAACTTGATTGTCATAGTTCCTCTAGTTTCTCGCAGATGGATTCAATTACCTTACCCAAACCCGCAGCTGAAGTGTCTATTTCGAAAGTCGCCAAGCTTTCATAGAGTGGCCTGCGCGACTCATAGATCTCTTTCCAGTCGCTGATACCATTTTTCAAAAGTGGTCGATTACCATTTGCCAGTCTCGACCGCATGTGCAGTCCGTTTGTAGAAAGATAAATCACTGTTGCAGCTTCCAAAGCTCTCTGATTGGTACCGCTCAATACAGCTCCACCACCGGTTGCGACAACTTGGTTTGACCCTAAAGCTTTCTGTAGAGCTAGCTCTTCGTACTCTCTAAATACTGCCTCCCCAGAGTTCTCAAAGATTGCGGCAATCTCTCCATGCTCATCAGTTACGAGAACATCGGTGTCAACGAATGAAACGTCAAGTCTTCGAGCCAGCTTTTTTCCGATGGTGGTTTTACCAACACCCATAGGGCCAATCAGAACCACAGGACGAGAGAGCATGACTACCTAGCGATTTTTGATCGCAAAGTATCTGGGATACTTTCCAGGTAACTGACCATATTACGCTTTGTCTCTGCAATTGAATCGCCGCCGAATTTTTCTACAACAGCGTTAGCTATTGTTAGCGCGACCATTGCTTCCGCAACAACACCAGCTGCAGGGACAGCACACACGTCAGATCTCTGATGGTGAGCCTTGGCTTCCTCGCCTGTCACAACATCTATCGTCTTAAGAGCTCTTGGCACTGTTGAGATCGGTTTCATTGCTGCGCGTACCCTAAGGATTTCGCCATTACTCATGCCACCTTCAATACCGCCAGCACGATCAGTAAGACGTTCCACGCTAGAGCCTTCGCCGATAACTATCTCATCGTGTGCTTGAGAACCTCGGCGACGTGCTGATTCGAATCCGTCTCCTACTTCCACACCCTTGATTGCTTGAATCCCCATTAGAGCTCCAGCCAATTGACTATCCAGCCTTCTATCCCAGTGCACAAAGGATCCAAGCCCTGGTGGCAAACCATATACCAAAACCTCTACTACCCCACCGAGTGTGTCGCCTTCAGAGTGGGCAAGATCGACTTCGGCAACCATTGCAGCGCTTAACTCGGGATTAAAGGCTCTAAGTGGATCTTCGTCTAATCTGCTTACGTCCTCTGGCCTTGGTAAAGCCAGATCGTTTGAAGCCTGAACAGTTCCGATAGCTACTGTGTGAGTGACCAGTCTGATTTCTAATGCTCGAAGGAACGAAGCAGCCAATTCACCTAGAGCTACTCTCGAAGCAGTTTCTCTGGCGGAAGCGCGCTCTAGAACTGGTCTGCTATCTAGAAAGCCATACTTCTGCATTCCAGTGAAATCTGCGTGCCCTGGTCTCGGTCTAGTTAGTGCCTCAGCTCTAGCACCAGTCAAGTTAGCCTGATCCACAGGATCAGGAGACATGACTTGCTCCCATTTAGGCCATTCCGTGTTAGCGATAGTTATGGAGACAGGTCCACCCATCGTCCTGCCATGACGAACACCGCCCGTAAACGAAACTTCGTCGAGCTCGAGCTTCATTCTGGCCCCGCGTCCGTAGCCTAGCCTTCTTCTAGCTAGAGCTTCTGCTAGTTGATTTGTGTTTATCTCAACGCCAGCAGGTAATCCCTCAAGAACTGCGGTCAGAGAGGGACCATGGGATTCACCTGCGGTTAGCCAACGTAACATACAGAGCATTCTCGCACACTATGCAGGATTTACTGAAGTGCAGCCGTCATTGCCTGAAACACTCCAGCCTCATCGGGTAACTCTTGATTTGCATTAGCTGATGTGAAGAGCCGAATCTGAGCTACCGCTTGCCATAGGAGCATGGCTTTACCTGATACAACTTTGGCAGCATCGAAGGTGCTCAGAAAATTCTCATCAGGATTTGCGTAGTTGACATCTAGCAGCCATCCATCGCGATGATCAAAAGACGTTGGCAAGGCGTTTGATGGGATGGTGCTAATTGATAAATCATGGTCTGATGCTAAGTCTTCTAGTGGTAGGAAGTGGCACGTTACTCCTAAGGACTCAGCCAAGGATGAAAGAGCTTCTGTACTCGTGGAATGACGAACATACACAGAAACCGAGGCACCTGGAGCCTTCAAGCTAAGTGCCATCAATGCTGAACGAGCGGTTGCACCTGCTCCTATCAAAGCAACTGATTCAACTTTGGAAGAGAAGCATTCCGCTAATGACTGGCTGATTCCAAAAACATCGGTATTGAATGCAGAGATACCTGTCTCTGCAAGCAAGAGTGTGTTGGCAATTGCAAGTTCTCGAACAATTTGGTCGGCTTGGTCAGCCAATTGGGCTGCTTCAACCTTTAGGGGCATAGTGACGCTTAGACCTGAAAGAGATCCTCGGTTCTCAGCAATGAAGCCACTCAGATTTCCGGGTTGCACTTCATACTTCGAATAAGTCCAGTCGAGTCCAAGGTATTTGTAGGCAGCAGCGTGAATCGCAGGGCTAAGACTGTGTGCTATTGGACTGCCAATAACTGCAAAACTTTTACTAGTCATTCCAATCCGGGTTTTCTCTTAACCAGTCCCGCCAAACTTCTACAGCAGCTAGATGCTGAGAGTAGGTGTCGCTAAAAACAGTTTCACCGGTCTCTAGGTTGACTGACACGAAGTACAGCCAAGAACCAGACGCTGGATTCAAAGCAGCATCGATTGCCAATGCTCCCACTCCAGAGATAGGTCCAACAGGTAAACCCGGATACATGTAGGTGTTGTATGGGTTCGGGTCTGCTCGATCAGCAGCCGATGTTTGGAAAGTGTTGCCGTCGACACCGTAAGAGACTGTCGCGTCTGACTGCAAAGGCATGTTCACACTGAGCCTGTTGACGAATACGCGAGATACTTTATAGAAGTCTTGTTCTTGTCTAGCTTCGCGTTGGATAACAGAAGCCAAAGTGAGAACTCTGTGCCAGTCCTTCTTCGCGACGCCGTCTTCAACTAATTGCTCTTTAGTTCTGTCAACTAGGACGCCTACAATTCTCTGTGCACTCAAGGACGGATCGAATGAGTAGGTTGCCGGGAAAAGGTAGCCTTCGAGTGAAGGAGCTTCTTCGGGGATGTCGAAAAACTCTAAATCCTCCGACGCAGCAACAAAGCTTTCCACACTGACTCCTGTGGCTGTCGCTAGCAATTCAAAAACCGATTTATTGCGCAAACCTTCTCGAATAGTCACTCGAGTGGTGATGGCATTGTTTGGGTTCACAAGGTACTCGATGGCTCTGACTGCAGAGATCTTAGTTGGCAATTTATAAGTGCCTGGGAAAAATGTGGGATTGGAACTGTATATAGTTCGAAGTGTTATCTCCAGACTCTTCGTTACATCTGCAGCAAAGAGTTTCTTGGCGACTTCTTCGCCGGTGTCGCCACGTTCAACGATTATGTCTACTGGTGTTGAACCGATTCCACTGTATTCAGCACCTGTGACTTGCTCGTAGATTCCACGAAAGGTCTGGCGATTCATGAAAGTAATTGAACCTACTACAACTGCAGCTATCGCGACAAGAGCCAATAAACGATAGCGGGGTTTGCGTTTCTTTAGCAGCTCACGTCTGGTGGCAAACTGAGGTTCAGTCATGTTTTGCTCTCCATTCGGCAATCGTCAAACCTGGTCGTTGATTACTGTTTCGTTCGACGCTTAAAGCATATTCAAGTATCGCCACAGCGGCCATCTGATCTATTGTGCTTCTGGCAGATTTCTGACTCTTTCCAATGTCAACTAGTTGACTGTTCGCAATAGAAGTTGTCAATCTTTCATCTACCAAGAGAACGTGAACTTCAGTAGCTGTACTTAGTTCTCCAGCAAAGGCAAGTGCGTCCCTTGTGGATTCTGTTACTGTTCCTTGGAGATTTATTGGCATCCCAACATAAATCTCTAAAACGTCCCCTTCGACCAAAGCAAGAGACAGAACTTCATCGATACATGCGCGAAGCTCTTCTGTGCGAGCGACAGTTGCTAACGGACTAGCCAGAATAGCGTGGAAGTCGGTTATGGCCAGACCGATACGCGCTTTACCGACATCGACAGCTAGGCGTCTGCCTGGTCGAAGCAATTAGCGGAGACTTTCAGTGATTGCAGCAAGAGCTTGAGGAATCTTGCTAGCATCTGTTCCGCCACCTTGAGCGATGTCCGCTTTACCGCCTCCGCCACCGCCAAGAATCTGTGAAGCCATGCGAACTAGATCTCCAGCCTTAGCGCCATTGGCTTGCGCTTTAGAATTTGTCACAACAATCAAAGCTGGTTTTCCATCTAATACTGCTGTTAGAGCAACAACTGCAGGGACGTCACCTATTTGGTCTCTAACCTTGATAGCCAAGTCACGAAGCGCGTCTGCGTTAGGAACATTGGCTACTTCAGTAGCAATAACACTGTAGTTAGCAACTGTGCTCATTGATGCGATGAGTTGAGGTATCTGAAGAGTCAGTTGTTGAAACTGAACCGCTGCTAGCTCGCGTTGCATTTCTTTCACTTCAGTTAGCAACATCTCTAAACGATCGCTGGCATTCGAAGGGGTGCTTTTCAGTTGCTCTGCAATCTTGTGAAGCAAAACTCGCTCTTGAGTAAGTGAGTGCAGTGCTTCCATACCGACTAGAGCCTCTAATCTTCTGGAACCAGAACCAACTGAAGATTCATTTGTTATTGACACTAAGCCAATCTGTGAACTTCTAGAAACGTGAGTACCACCACAAAGCTCTCTTGACCAAGGTCCACCTATTTGAACTACTCGAACGCTCTCGTCGTAAGTCTCTCCAAAGAGTGCTACTGCCCCCCAATTTCTTGCATCAGGAAGTGACATGAAGGAAGCAGACACGGCAAGGTCTGCCCTGATGGCTAAATTGGAGATCTCTTCAATCTCTGACTTTGTTTCTGAGCTAAGCGCAGCCGTCCAAGAGAAGTCCAGGCGCATGTATCCAGGTTTGTTGTATGAACCTGACTGCAACGCTGTTGGTCCTAGTGCTTGACGGAGCGCAGCATGCACGACGTGAGTCGCCGAGTGAGCTTGAGCTGCACCAATTCGCCAATCTGCATCAACAGCCGTTGTAACTTGGCTTCCTACACCGAACTCGCCCTTACGGACGATTGCTTTGTGCGACACTAGGCCCTTAACTGGCTTCTGAACATCTAGAACTTCAAGCTCGAAGCCGTCACCAGTAATGACACCAGCATCTGCAGACTGTCCACCTGATTCGGCATAGAAACTAGTTCTATCGAGAATCACGTCGACGATTACTCCAGCGTTTGCAGAGCTGACTGGCACACCATCAACAATCAGCCCAAGAACTCTTGCTGAGGATTCAAGTTCTTCGTAGCCTGTGAAAGAGGTAACACCCTGCATTCTGAATTCACCGTAGACAGAGAGGTCGGTGTTACCGGCCTTCTTTAATTTTGCATCTGCTTTAGCTCGATTGCGCTGTTCACTCATCAAGGCGGTGAAGGAATCACGATCAACGCTAAGGCAAGACTCTTCAGCAATTTCTACTGTCAGGTCAATTGGGAATCCATAGGTGTCATGAAGAAGGAACGTTGTTTCACCGTCTAGAACTTTAGCGCCTGCACTCTTGGTGGATGCTATAGCTGTTTCCAAGACTAGAGTTCCTGAAACAAGTGTTCTAAGAAATGCCTCTTCTTCAGCCAGCACGGTGGTGTTGATTCTTGGGTATTCAGTTTCTAGCTCCGGATAGGCGTCAACCATAGCGTTCTTAGATGTTAGGAACAGGCGTCCGAATACTGGTTCGTTCACTCCGAGTAATCTCATGGCACGAACAGTTCGGCGAAGCAGTCTTCGAAGCACATACCCACGTCCATCATTGCCGGGTGAGACACCGTCGCCAATGAGCATCAGCGCGCTTCTAACGTGATCTGCGACAACACGCAGTCGCACGTCATCATCTAAATTGGCTCCGTAAGTCTTGCCAGATAACCCTGCGGCTAGATCGAGAACAGGCCTGACCTGATCAATTTCATAAAGGTTTTCTACCCCTTGCATGAGGAAGGCAACACGCTCTAATCCCATTCCGGTGTCGATGTTCTTGGAAGGTAGTTCAGCTAGGATTTCGAAGTTGTCTTTACCAGTTCCTAACCCTCGTTCGTACTGCATAAAGACAAGGTTCCAGATTTCAATATAACGATTCTCATCTGCCACAGGACCGCCATCGATACCGTAAGCAGGGCCTCTGTCGTAGTAGATCTCTGAACAAGGCCCAGCAGGTCCTGGCTGTCCGGTTGACCAATAATTATCAGCCATTCCACGACGTTGAATTCTCTCTATAGGAACTTCTGATAACTCAAGCCAGAGACCAATAGCCTCTTCGTCATCTTGGAATACAGTTACCCAGAGCTGTTCCTTGTCCAATCCCAAACCACCATCATCAACAGATTTGGTCAAGAATTCCCACGCATATGAGATTGCTTCCCTCTTGAAGTAATCTCCAAAAGAAAAGTTTCCATTCATTTGGAAGAACGTGCCGTGGCGAGTGGTCTTGCCAACCTCTTCAATGTCAAGGGTTCGAACGCACTTTTGAACGCTGGTTGCTCTCTTGTATGGAGCAGGGATTAGACCAGTCATGTATGGAATGAATGGAACCATTCCAGCAACGGTGAACAAAAGAGATGGGTCTTCACTGATCAATGATGCACTTGGAACTACCTCGTGTTCCTTGCTTTCGAAGAAGTCTAGCCATCTCTTCTTTATTTCAGCTGTCTTCATCGAGCAGGTTTCGTCTTTGAACTCTTACTTGCCTTCGCCTCTTGCTCGCGGTACCCCTCGGAGACTGCGTTAGCGAATGTGCGAATCTTTTCCCCTGCATCGTCGAGGGTTTTTTTGGCTTCTGGATTTGCATCGATTTGTCTAGCCAGATAAACACCGATAGCTATTCCTGCGATGAGGACTGCGGTCTTACGCATAAGAGTTATTTCTTCTTGCCCATGAAACTAGAGACACCGCGGATGATTTCGCCAACACGAAGTAATGGTCCCCCAATTGTTGTTGTGAAAGATGAAATAAGTGAGCTGAGGTTTCCAGTTGCATCAACGACGCTGTCAGTTATTACATCAATTTTCTCTAATTGCTTATTGGTGGACTTAGTGGTTTCGGTCAGTTCGGTAAGCAATGGGATTAGAGATTCACCTGTTTCACGAATGCTTGCAGAGGCAGCATCTAAAAGTTTAGAAACCTTGAGTAGCACGAGCACCAAGAAGGTAACTAGAACAACTACGGCACCTGCGCAAATCAATGCTGCTAACTCTGCACCATTCATGAGTAATCCTTTTAGTTAGCGAGCTGCGTAGTACTCAACCACAAGCTGAACTTCACAAGTTACTGGAACTTCAGCACGCTTAGGTCTGCGAATCAACGTTGCTTGCAACTTATCAAGTTCAACAGATAGGTAACCAGGGACAGGAGGCAATACGTCAACGTGACCACCAGCAGCAGCAACCTGGAAAGGTTCTGTGCTTTCGCTATTCTCATGAACGTGGATCATCTGACCAACTTTCACTCGAGCTGATGGACGGTCAAGACGAAGACCATCAACCAAGATATGACGGTGAACAACCATCTGACGTGCTTGAGCCATTGTACGAGCGAAACCTGCTCTGTGAACTAGAGCATCAAGTCTCATCTCAAGAAGCTCAACTAGGTTCTCACCTGTTAGACCCTCTATTCTCTTCGCGTCGTTGAAGGTCTTGCGAAGCTGAGCCTCACGAATACCGTACTGTGCGCGTAGTCTTTGCTTCTCACGCAGACGAACTGCGAAGTCGCTGTCGGTCTTACGCTTGGTACGACCGTGTTGGCCTGGAGCGTATGGACGCTTTTCCATGTACTTTGCTGCTTTAGGGGTTAGGGCGATGCCCAATGCACGAGACAAGCGAGTCTTGCTTCGTGTTCTAGTGGTTTTAGACACGTATTCCTTTCAAAGAATGCATAAATTGAAATAAGTTTTGTGCCCGGTGCAGATCGGCTAAATGAAATGCACTCACCGTTTTACTGGAACTCAGCCATGAACATCAGTAAGGTCGGCAACCTGACAATACTAACGGTTTGAACCGAGTTTTGCTAGCACTTCTAGTTCCTGCTCTTGAGCTCAAGTAGACGCTTTAGCCTATCCGCGAGGGTGAGCTCGTAACCCTTGGCTTTTGGCTTGTAGTACGCTCGCTTCTGGCCATCCTCAGGTAGGTAAACCTGTGACGACAAGGTGTCTTCCATATCATGGGGATACTCGTAGTGTTTGCCATCGCCTGCCAACCCTGATGAACGAAGGTGTGCTGGTACGGCGGGGGTAAATCCTGCGTTGACATCCGCAAGAGCTGTATTTATGGCTAGGTAAGCACTGTTTGATTTTGGAGCAAGTGCGAGGTAGATGGTGCACGAGGACAGAGGAATTCGCCCTTCAGGCATCCCAATTTGTGCGACGACGCTCATGGTCGCATTTGCTAAAGCTAGCGCAGAAGGATCTGCCAAACCAACGTCCTCGGCGGCCACTATTACTAAACGGCGAGCAATAAACCTAGGGTCTTCTCCCCCTGCGATCATGCGAGCTAGCCAGTGCAGTGCTGCATCCGGATCATTACCCCGAATTGACTTGATGAATGCACTAATAATGTCGTAATGCTGGTCGCCTGTTGAGTCATACCGAACCAAAGCCAGAGGCATGGCAGCCTCGATATCAGATACACCTATTTCGCTCCGTCCTGCCTTGCTCACTGAAAAAGCAGCAGCCTCGAGAACTGTTAAGGCCTTGCGAGCATCGCCACCTGACCTTTTGGCTATCAGCGTCAGCGCTGCGCCTAAAGCAGTGAACTTGGATGCCAATCCTCTTTCGTCCACGAGGGCCGTATCTAGGAGCTGAATAATGTCGCTTTCATTCAGTTCAACCAAGCGAAGCAGACTTGTTCGGGACATTATGGCTGAAGTTAGTGCATAGACGGGATTCTCTGTGGTAGCTCCAATTAGAACGACCTCTCCATCCTCGACTGCCAAAAGCAACGATTCTTGTTGCACCTTTGAGAATCTGTGAATCTCATCTACGAAGACGACGGCTGCTCCCCTTCCTGCCTTCGAATCATCCCTTGAGCGCTCCATAGCATCCCGAAGGTCCTTCACAGTGGAATTGATTGCGCTCACCTCTATGAGACGCCTTCCGCTCGATTTAGCTAACAAACGAGCGATTGTTGTCTTCCCGCTTCCTGGCGGGCCATACAAAAGAAGCGAAGGCAGAGCCTGAATTGGCGAAGCCATGCCTAAGAACGAGGCGACTGGTCCGGTTGGGTTCAACACCTCGTCCTGACCCAAAACGTCTCGAATTTGCTCAGGGCGCATTCGAGCAGCCAGTGGCAAACCAACTGGGAAATCAAAAAGGTTCGAACTCTTCACTGTTCAAGGTTAAACCATCTATTAACTCGTCTAAAATCAATATGAACGTTTAATCGGAGGCGAAATTGGCTAGCAAGAGAAGTAATGACATTCAGGCTGCAGCAAAGAAAAGCTTGAAGAGCTTCGAGCAGAAGCAGAATGTTGTAGATCACAGAATCAAGGTTCGTGCAAAGGACAATAGGCTCGCGGTTTTGGTGACTGCAGCGACTTTTGTCGTCGCACTGGTAGCCCAGTACTCCTACTTCGGATTTGGTCCAGGAGTTGCCAAAGATTTCTGCATAAACTTCTCTCAAACTCCAGAACCCGAAGTGAGCGGAACATCGAAGCCACTTCTAATTCCAGATGCTGCAATCTCAGAATGTAGGGACTGGACAGGCGTCATGACTGTTAACAAGGCAAACTTGGACATCAAACTTGATGGCGAGTCCGCACCTCAGGCTGTCGCTAACTTCGTGGACCTTATTCGAATCGGTTTCTACACCGGAGTCAGCTGCCACCGTCTAACAACTTCTAGCATTTACGTTCTTCAGTGCGGTGATCCGAAGGGTGATGGTACGGGCGACCCTGGATATAAGTTCGGGCCGATCGAAAATGTTCCGACTGCTAAAGAAGGAAAGCAGCCAGTATACAAAAAGGGTGTTCTAGCAATGGCACGTCAATCGAATGCTCCAACAACAATGGGTAGCCAATTCTTTATTGTTTACGAAGATTCAACTATTCCTAGCGACGCAGCCGGTGGTTACACCGTGTTTGGTGAAGTAACTGCTGGGCTAGCTGGTTTGGATCCAATCATCTCAGCTGGTGTCAAAGGTGGTTCTGGAGACGGTAAACCTGCGGTTGAGACCGCGATTAAAAACATTACGATTAAATAGTTCAAACAACCAGGGAGACCAAAGTGTCAACAATGCAAAGTGAATTTAGCCGTGTCGATGAGAACGGTAACTTTTACGTTTTGGATGCTGGAACAGAGAGACTTATTGGGTCTCAACCAGCTATGACACTGGAGGCAGCGCAAGCTTTCTACACTAAGAAGTTTGACGATTTGGAAGCCTCTGTGCGTCTGTTGGAGCAGAGAGTGAAAGCTAAAGCGGACGTGAAGTCAATCCAAAAGTCCGTACAGAAACTGATCTCAGAACTAGAGTCTCCTGCAGCTATTGGTAACCTTCAGTCTCTCAGAGACAGGGTTGCAACTGTCACTGGTTCTCTAACTGGTCTTCTTGAAGAGGCAAATGCTAAGCAGGCGGAATTATCAGCTGAAGCTCTCTTGGCTCGTGAAACAATTGTTATCGCCGCAGAGGAACTAGCTGCCAAGGACCCTCAGAAAGTCAACTACAAAACAGGATCTGCCAAGATGCTTGAGCTCTTCACTGCGTGGCAAGGGTTGCAGAAGTCTTCAGTTAAAGTTTCAAAGTCCAAGGCAGACGCCCTATGGCAAAGGTTCTCCAAAGCAAGAAACACTTTCGATTCAAACAAGAGACAGTTCTTCTCTGCACAGGACAGTCTCGTTAAAGCAAGCAAGAATGCAAAGTCTGACCTTGTTGCGAAAGCGGAGGCTCTGGTTGAAAAGGGTGCCGAAGGCACATCCGCCTATAAAGATCTTTTGGCTTCTTGGAAGACTCTTCCAAAAACTAAGACGAAATCAGATGACACACTGTGGGCCAAGTTCAAAGCCGCAGGCGACGCAATCTATGCAGCCAAATCAGAGAAGATGGCCGCTGACGACATCGAATTCAAGGCCAACCTAGAGGTCAAACTTGCTCTCCTAGAAGAAGCAGAGAAGATTGACCCAAGTAAAGATCTAGCAGTAGCTAAATCCACTCTTCAAAACATTCAAGGCCGTTGGGAGAAGGCAGGCAAAGTCCCTCGCGATAGCATGAAGAAATTAGACGACCGGCTAAAGGCTGTTGAAGCGAAGATTAAAAACGTAGAGGCTGAAATTTGGCGTAAGTCCGACCCAGCCACAGTAGATAGAACGAACTCTGTAAGAACTCAGCTTGAGGCATCAATTGCCAAACTTGAAGCTGATTTGGAGAAGGCTAAGTCAACTGGAGATTCGAAGAAGATAGCTGATGCTACCGAGGCACTTCAAACTAAGCAGGCTTGGTTAGCAGTAGTAATCGCCAACACCTAGGAGTTGCTAACTCGATAAACGTCATAGACGTTATTGATGTTGCGTACCGCATTGATAAGCCCTTCGAGAGCTGCCGGGTTGCTCATTTCGAACACAAATCTACTTAGTGCCACCCTGTCGCTCCTTGTCGACACAGACGCTGAAAGGATGTTCACGTGGTGCTCACTAAGCACCCTCGTCACATCGCTCAAAAGTCCTCCCCTATCGAGTGCCTCGATCTGAATTTGTACTAGGAACAAACTCATTGAGTTCGGTTCCCAACTGACCTCTATCAGACGTTCCGGTTGAGTTCTAAGTTCAACGCAATTGCTGCAATCAGACCTGTGCACTGAAACCCCCGATGCTCTAGTTATGAATCCAAGAATCTGATCACCAGGCACAGGTGTGCAACATTTAGCTAACTTACACAGCACATCAGAGTCGCCTCTAACCAAAATACCTGAATCACCGGTGCGCATCCTGTTACCAGAAGGTGCCTTCAATGGAACTTCAAATACTGCTTCTTCCGCATCTTCTTCGACAAATAAAGCAGCCGACATCTTCTCGACTACAGACTGTGCAGAGATGTTTCCATCGCCAATAGCTGCGAACAGGTCAGAAGGTTCTGAGTACCGCAGGTCGCTTGTGATCTTTAGAAGTATGTCTGTTGCTAAAGCTCTCTGCATTGGCACACTTTGTTTGCGCAAGGCTTTAGCTAGCAAATCCTTGCCGCGATCAACGGCATCATCTTTACGTTCAGCTGTAAACCAAGCCTTGATTTTGGACTTGGCTCTCTGGGAAGCGACAAATTTGATCCAGTCGTGGCTTGGGTGCGCATCAACGGATTTCGACGTGAGAATTTCCACAACATCGCCGGAGTTCAACGGTGTTTCGAGCGGGACAAGGCGACCGTTAACTTTCGCACCCATCGTTCGGTGTCCTATTTCAGTGTGAACAGCGTAGGCAAAGTCAACGGGAGTTGAGCCTTTTGTCAGACCTATAACTCTGCCCTTCGGCGTGAATGCGTAAACCTCTTTGGCACCAATCTCGAACCTCAGGGCATCTAGGAACTCACTAGGGTCAGCTGTCTCGTTTTGCCAATCGGATAGATGCTTCAGCCAAACAAGATCATCATCCGCGTTCAGGGTTTGCTGGGCACCTAGCTGCTTGTACTTCCAGTGGGCTGCGACACCGTACTCGGCTCGGTTGTGCATCTCTTGGGTACGAATCTGAATCTCTACTGGACGCCCGTTAGGCCCAATTACAGTCGTGTGTAGAGACTGATAAAGATTGAACTTGGGCATGGCTATGTAGTCTTTAAACCGACCAGGAACCGGGTTCCAGTGAGAGTGCACAGCACCAAGAATTGCGTAACAGTCCCTCACCTCAGGCACTATCACGCGGATACCAACAAGGTCATAGATGTCGTCAAACTCACGACCGCCAACGACCATTTTTTGGTAGATGGAGTAATACTGCTTTGGCCTTCCAGCTACGTTACCCTTGATTTTGTTGTCTTTGAGATCTTCTTCAATAGCTGTGATTACAGAGTCTATGAACTCATCGCGCTTTGGCGACCTTTGACGCACGAGATTAACTATCTCTTCATAAACCTTTGGGTAGAGAACAGAGAATGATATGTCTTCAAGTTCCTGTTTGAATGCGCTGATACCCAATCGGTGCGCCAGTGGAGCATAAATCTCTAAGGTTTCTTGTGCTTTCTGTTTTGCCTTTGCTTCAGGAACGAACCCCCATGTTCTAGCATTATGCAAACGATCAGCAAGTTTGATAACCAAAACTCGAATGTCCTTGGACATGGCAACAACCATTTTGCGAACACTCTCTGCTTGAGCGTTCTCACCGAATTTCACTTTGTCTAGCTTGGTAACGCCATCAACAATCATTGCAACTTCTTCACCGAAGTCAGACCGAAGCTCTTCCAAGGTGTAAGCAGTGTCTTCAACTGTGTCGTGCAGCAGAGCCGCAGCCAAGCCAGCAGGTCCGATGCCTAAATCAGCCAATAACTGTGCAACGGCAACTGGGTGGGTTATGTATGGGTCTCCGCTTTGCCTTAGATGCCCCTCGTGTGCTTTAGATGCAACAACAAAGGCACGATCGACAATTGAAAAGTCAAGTTTAGGGTGCGAACTCTTAGCAGCCTTTAGAACCTCGGCTATTCCTGAACCCTCAGCAGGTCGCGTGAAGATTCTGGGCAAGCGGGCTTTCAGAGCTCCGAGCGCTCCACCGCCAGATATGTCAGACATAAAATCCTTCTTGAGTTGAGTAAAGAATAACCCGTCCGGCTAATATCCCTATGCTCGTTTAGCGAGAATCTTCTTTTCCGCCGCTGCGAACTTTGCTTCACCCTCGCGCATGTGTGAGTAGGAAGGAGCTGCAATGAAGATCGTTGAATAAGTACCAACAATGATTCCAACTAACAACGCCAAGGATATGTCGCGAAGAGTTCCAGCACCAAGAACAACTGCTCCAATGAACAAAATTGATGCCACAGGAAGAACACCAACTACAGAAGTGTTGATTGATCGAACCAAGGTCTGGTTGATAGCCAGGTTCACTCTTTCAGCAAAAGTCGTAGTCTCACTGAATTCTGCTTCGTCAGTGTTCTCACGAATCTTGTCGAAGACAACAACTGTGTCATAGAGCGAGTAACCCAGGATAGTTAAGAATCCGATGACAGCTGCAGGTGTTACCTCAAAGCCCAATGCACCATAAAGACCTGCAGTAAGGATAAGGTCATGAGCTAAGGCAAGCATTGCGGCCGCGCTCATCTTTAGAGTTCTGAAGTAAAGAGCCATCATAATTGCGGCGAACAAAATGAAGATCAAGAGTCCCCAAATAGCCTTAGCCGTGATGTCTGCTCCCCAGTTGGGCCCGATGTAGGAACTGGCAACGTTACTGTCTTTGACCTCATAGGCCTTAGCCAGTGACAAACGTACTTTCTCAGATTGGTCATCTGTCAAGATAGGGGTCTGCACACGAATCGTGCTGTTACCAATCTTTGTCGTGTTTACCTGTGCATTAGGAATAACTTCATGAACAGCGTCTTCGGCGATAAGAGTGCTATCTACCTTGCTACCAGAAATCTTATATTCGGATCCACCACGGAATTCAATTCCAAAGTTGAATCCGCCTCTTGCAGCAGGCAACAAGATTGCTAGGAGTACTGTGATGCTTGCAATGATGTAGAAGTACTTTCTTCGTCCGATGAAATCTACCGATTTCTCGCCACTGTAAAGCTGGTTTCCAAGTTCAGAAAATCGAGACATTAGTTACCCTCCTCTTTCTTTGTGCTTGAAGTTACGTCGCCTGAAGCCTTACGTTCTGCGATTGTTTGTCTGCGTTCAGCCTCTTTAGACGCCTTAGCAGCCTTTCCTGATGACACTGTGGAAGCGACTCTGAATGTGCCACGACCTGTGTATCCATAGGATGCTGTTTCTTTCAGTTCTAGACCTGACCACTTATGACCTGAAGAGAAGAATTTCGTTTTAGTAAGAAGCCTGAAAGCTGGATATGTGAATAGTGCAACAACTGTCAAGTCAATCAGGGTTGTCATACCAAGGGTGAATGCGAATCCCTTCACGTTACCGACTGTGAGGATGTACAAAATCGCAGAAGCGAGCAAGCTCACTGCACCAGACACCCAGATAGTGCGCTTTGCTCTATTCCAACCGCTTTCGACAGCGACGAAGATTGGCTTACCTTCACGAAGCTCATCTTTCACACGCTCGAAGTAAACAATGAAAGAGTCAGCTGTAATACCAATACCCATAATCAAACCAGCAATACCTGAAAGAGATAGTCGGTAATCTGCTCGCCAAGTAAGCAGAGCAATCAAAATGTAAGTGATAATTCCAGCAACGACCAGGGAACCAATTGTGATTACGGCCAATCCTCTGTACTGGAAGATCGAGTAAACAACGACTAGAAGTAATCCGATTAGACCCGCAAGCAATCCTGCTGCAAGCTGCTCGGAACCGAGTGTGGCTGAAATGTTTTCCTGTGACTGAACAGCGAATGAGATAGGTAGCGAACCGTATTTGAGTTGGTCAGCCAGTGACTTTGAGCTTGCCTGGTCGAATGACCCAGTGATTTGTGCAGAACCACCAGTGATAACAGCTTGAGTGGTGGGTGCAGTGATTACGTAACCATCAATGGTTACTGCAAAACGGTTCTGCGGTTCAGTCAAAGGAAAAAGTCGCTGGGTAACTTTTGCAAACTTATCGCTACCAGCTGAATTGAAGTTTAGGTTTACTGCCCATTCGTTTGTTGCCGCTCCATTAGCTCCAGTGACTGTTCCTGAGTCAGCACCAGAAAGGTCAACTCCGGTTATCTCAACTGGACCGAGGATGTACTTCTCTCCAAGAGATCTGTCGCAAGTAACCAGAGGCTTTTCCTCAGGATCAATTTGGCCAGGCTTGCGGAAGGTTTTGCTGCAATCTAGGTTCTCGTATTCCTTTTGCAAAGCAGCCGAGATTTGATTCAAGTCGCTCGGGCTAGTTGGTTTGGCAGATGAGGTCTTTATAGGCTTTGAACCCTCTTTACCTATCTCTGTCTTACTTCCAGCTGAGGCTGCGAGTACGGCACGGAACTCAAGTTTCGCTGAGCTCTTAATCAAAGCAAGTGTGTTGCTGTCTGGAATGCCTGGGATAGAGACGACGATGTTGTTGCCAGAAGTATTGATCTGTGCTTCGCTTACACCTGTTGAGTCAACGCGCTGGCGAATGATAGAAACAGCTTGATCGAGTTGCTCAGGGATAACCGATTCACCTTGCTCAACAATTGGTGTGAGGATGATCTGGGTTCCACCTGATAGGTCAAGTGCCAGGTTCGGAATGAAGGTTGCCTTCTTCTCTCCTAGCAGCATTCCGCTACCAATGATTCCAACAATTCCAAATATGAGAACCATTAACCAGGTCAATGACCTAAGAGCTGATCCCTTTGCTGTTCTTTTTTCAGACAAGTTTGTGCCTATTCTCTTTTATCTGTTGCTAATTACTTAGCAGCCGTCTTTGCTGTGGCCTTTTTTGCAGTCACTGCTGGCTTCTTGGCTGACGCTACAGCTTCGGTCGCTGGAGCTTTGACAGCCTTTGGCTTGGTTTCCAGAGTGGGTGCAACGACAGTACTTACTGCTGCTTTAACGAATTGGATTCTGGTACCAGGTGTTGATTCAACGATTACAGTGTCATCGAGGATAGACACAATCTTTCCCTTGATTCCACCTAGCATGACAACCTCAACTCCTATTTCCACCGAAGCTTGGAGCTGCTTAGCAGCATTAGCACGCTTCTTGTTGCTGAAGATGATGAAGGCCAAGAAGGCGACCAAAATGATGATGAGTTCCACTGAAAACCATTCTTTAGTAAGGATTTAGGTACTAAACGATTATAGGCGACAGGCTAGTCGAATAATCCCTGCTGGTGGGTTGGCATCGAAAGACCTAGGTGTCTGTAACCGGCCGCTGTGGCCTGCCTACCTCGGGTAGTGCGGACAATCAGCCCTATTCTCAGTAGAAACGGTTCAACAACACTTTCAATAGTGTCCGTTTCCTCCCCCAAGGCAACGCTCAAAGTGTTTAGTCCTACTGGTTTCCCCTCGAACTTGACAATAAGGGCATTCAAAACCGAGCGATCTAGACGATCGAGCCCAAGTTCATCTACCTCGTATAGTTCAAGTGCTGCTGTTACCGAGTCAACACTCACTGAGCCTCCAGAATTGACCAAGCTGTAGTCTCTGACACGCCTTAGGAGACGATTAGCGATTCTAGGTGTTCCTCTTGACCTTGATGCAATTAGTGCAAGGGTGTCACTTTCTAGCTCTAGTCTCATCAACTTAGATGCTCGAGACAATACTTCTGCTAACTCCGACTCATCGTAGAAATCTAAATTCGCAGTGAAGCCGAATCTATCTCTAAGTGGGTTGGGTAGTAGCCCACTTCTTGTGGTGGCTCCAACCAGAGTAAACGGATCTAAATCGAGCGAGATACTGGTTGCACCTGCGCCCTTGCCGACCATCACATCAACTCGGAAGTCTTCCATAGCTAAATAAAGCATCTCTTCTGCTGAACGCGACATACGGTGAATCTCATCTATGAACAAGACCTCACCCGACGACAGAGAAGAAAGAATGGCGGCCATGTCCCCTGCATGTTGAATGGCAGGCCCGGAGGTCATGCGCAAAGGCCTTGAAGATTCATGAGCAACGATCATCGCAAGCGTAGTCTTTCCAAGTCCAGGTGGACCGGCAAGCAAAATGTGATCTGGTGTTCGCTGTTGAATTTCAGCAGCGTCGATGAGTAGCTGAATCTGACCGCGAACCTTGTGTTGGCCTACGAACTCACTCAGTGATTGAGGTCGGATTGCTGACTCGAAAACAATATCTGAAGGATCAGCTCCTTGCCCTAAAAGTTCGTCACTCATAACTATTTGCGCCCCGATGAGAGAGTTGCAAGCGCGCTCTTTAAGAGCCCTGATTCACTGAGATCCTTCTGTGTCTTCAGTACGCTATCCACCGCGCCTTTGGCAAACTTCTCTTGATAACCAAGGCCAATAAGCGCAGACACAACACTTTGCTCACTTGTCGAGGTGGCCACTTCATTCCCGTTTGAAGTGACCAGTTTCCCGGTCAGAGTCAAAACGATAAGTTTGGCGGTCTTTGGTCCGACTCCTGAAACTGACTTGAACATGCTGTCATCTGCTGTGCTGACAGCCTTGGTTACACCTGAAACACCTAGGTGAGCTAGGACAGACATTGCAGATCTAGGGCCAACACCAGTGACTGTGCACAGCATGTTGAAGGTATCCAGTTCATCTTCTTCAAGAAAGCCAAACAACAATTGCGCATCTTCGCGAATTATGTGGGCGATGTGGAGCGAGAACTCAGAGTTTGTAAATGAAGCTTGGTAGACATCTGGAGTCACATTCACGAGATAGCCAACGCCAGAGACGTTGAGGACAAGTTGACCTGCCTTTCGGCGCAGAACGGTACCAGCTAGATATGCAATCACGAATCAAGAATAACTGCGCTACCTAGTTTTCTTGGCTGATGCGATAGCGGTGCGCCATTTCTCTTGCGCTCTAGTTTCACTGGAAATTTGAGTTGGTCGCTCTTTACCTCCTCGCCAAGCCAATGTCACAGCTATTGCTAAAGCATCGGCTGCATCGGCAGGCTTAGGAATCTCTTTGAGTTTGAGGATCTGCATAACCATGTTGCTAACCTGACTTTTGTTTGCTCGACCACTTCCAGTCACCGCTGCTTTAACTTCAGTGGGAGTGTAGAAAGTGACAGGAATGTTCCTTTGGTGGGCGAGGTAGACAATGACGCCAGATATTTGAGCAACACCCATTACGCTGTGCAGATTCTGTTGAGCAAACAGTCTCTCAATGGCTACCTGCTCGGGTCTCACTCGGTCAAGCAAGTCAGCAACTTCATCACCGATTGATGCGATTCTCGAACTTAACTCTGCTTCTTTGTCTGATAGAAAAACACCAACCTCAAGATAACTCACTTGCCTGGAAGATCCTTTTTCAACAATTCCGAAACCACAGCGAGTAAGGCCTGGGTCGAACCCAATAACTGTCGTAGTTGGTTTACTCGGCATCTAAGGCAGCTGCTACTTCGGCAGTCATGTCAAAGTTAGAAAACACGTTCTGCACTTCATCGGAATCTTCAAGCGCGTCTATGAGAGCTATAACTTTACGTGCTGTGTCAACATCTACTTGAACAGGCATAGAAGAAATGAATTCAACGTCCGCGCTTTCATAGTCAATCCCTGCATTCTGAAGTGCCGCTCTAACGTCCACCATCTTTGAAGGGTCCGTAGTAACAACGAGTTGGAAACCTCTGTCTTGGACGTCTTCAACGCCTACCTCAAGAACAGCTTCGAGGACTGAGTCCTCATTGGTGCTCTCTGTCTTCTCAACAACGATCACACCCTTACGACTGAACTGATAGGAAACTGAACCTGGATCAGCCATGGTGCCTCCATTACGGGTGACTGCTAAACGCACTTCAGCTGCCGCTCTGTTCTTGTTGTCGGTAAGACATTCAATCAACATAGCCACACCATTAGGGCCATAACCTTCATACATGATGGTTTGATAATCAACGGCTGAACCATCTAGCCCAGCGCCTCTTTTTACAGCTGACTCGATGTTGTCCTTAGGAAGTGAAGACTTACGGCCCTTTTGAATTGCATCGTAAAGCGTTGGGTTGCCATCGATGTCAGCACCACCGGTGCGAGCAGCAACTTCAATGTTCTTGATCAGCTTGGCAAACAATTTCGCACGACGACTGTCGATAATTGCTTTTTTATGCTTGGTGGTTGCCCATTTGGAATGGCCCGACATGATGCTCCTAGAGGTTTAGTTCCATCTAAGTCTAGTTATTTGAGGAAAAGTTTGCGCTTCTACACATATCCGCAAAGTACTCATGAATGGATGTTTCACCGGTTACCTCAGGATGAAAGCTGATTCCTAAGATGTTTCCTTGCCTAACCCCGACAACCCGCCCATCTTTGAGCTTGGCTAGTACCGATACACCGTCGCCAATTTCAGTGACTATCGGAGCCCTAATGAATGCAGCATGGACACTGTGACTTATGCCGTCAAAATCAACATCTTCTTCGAAAGAGTCAACCTGTGACCCAAAGGCATTGCGTTGAACAACAACGTCCAGACCGCCGAAGGTTTCTTGACCGGGTGCCGCGTCCTTTAGTCGATCCGCTAAGAGAATAAGGCCCGCGCAAGTTCCAAAGATTGGTAGCCCTTCGTGGATGTGTTTAATGATGGGATCACGCAGGGCAAACGACTTACTTAGCTTGTCGATGACGGTGCTTTCACCACCAGGTATAACTAAGCCACTGATTCCTTCTAGATCTTGAGGCTTGCGAACCCGAATCGTTTCTTGGCCCATGCTTTCAAAGGTTTGCAAATGCTCTCTGAAATCGCCTTGCAAGCATAGAACGCCAATGGGGTTCAAGAACTACCAGCCTCTATCAGCCAGACGGTGGGGAGCGGGAAGGTCTGAAACATTTATACCGACCATGGCCTCGCCTAGCCCCCTGCTCACGTTCGCTAAAACATCAGGATCGTCATAAGAGGTAGTTGCCTTAACGATGGCTGCAGCACGAGCCGCTGGGTTTCCTGACTTAAAGATTCCGGAACCAACAAAGACACCGTCGGCACCCATTTGCATCATTAGAGCAGCATCAGCAGGTGTTGCGATGCCACCGGCAGTGAACAGCACCAAAGGCAGCTTGCCTGTTCGAGCCACTTCTCTAACTAGCTCAATCGGAGCTTGCAATTCCTTAGCTGCAACATAAAGTTCATCTTCAGATTTTGCAGAGAGCGCTCTCACTTCACCGAGGATAGTTCTGATGTGCTTCATCGCTTCGCTGACATCACCAGTACCCGCTTCACCTTTAGAGCGGAGCATTGCAGCACCTTCAGTGACTCTGCGAAGAGCTTCACCGAGATTGGTAGCACCACACACGAATGGAACATCGAACTTCCATTTATCGATGTGGTGAACGTAATCTGCTGGAGATAAAACTTCAGATTCGTCAATGTAATCAACTTTGAGTGACTGCAAGATTTGTGCTTCGACAAAGTGACCAATACGTGCCTTTGCCATGACAGGAATGGATACAGCTGAAATAATCTGATCAATCAAATCTGGGTCGCTCATTCTTGCTACCCCGCCTTGAGCACGAATGTCAGCAGGCACTCGCTCTAGCGCCATTACAGCTACTGCGCCCGCATCTTCAGCAATTTTCGCTTGATCAGCGGTAACTACGTCCATGATTACTCCGCCCTTGAGCATTTCTGCAAGGCCGCGTTTTACCAATGGAGTTGATTTTTCGTTTGATTTGTCGGTCATCTACTTAGTCTAAACCAACAGACATGAGGATGGAACTCTTATAAAGAAAGATTGCGCCAGGCCTTCTCTACTTCGATTCGAACATCACCTAACAACTTCGGTAGCGCTTTAGTTTGGGCGATGATTGGGAAGAAGTTAGCGTCGTTGCGCCACCTCGGCACGATATGTTGATGCAAGTGTGCTGCTATTCCAGCTCCAGCCACTTCGCCCTGATTCATACCAATGTTGAAGCCATGAGCTCCACCGATTGTTTTAAGAACTTCCATAGCTTTCTGAGTCAAAGTGCCGTACTCGAGAATCTCTGCTTCATTTGCATCTGTGTAGTTAGGTATGTGGCGGTAAGGAACCACGAGAAGATGTCCTGAATTGTATGGATACAGGTTGAGTAACACGTAACAGGTCTCGCCACGGTGAACAATGAGTGCCTGCTCGTCAGTCAGTGAGGGTGCTATACAGAATGGACATTCATCATCTTTAGGTTGCGTCCCACTCTGGATGTAAACCAACCGGTGCGGCGTCCACAGACGTTGAAACGGATCAGAAACACCTTGCAAGATTGCTGCGTCTTCAGCTCCCGGAAAATTCTCGCTCACTAGACCTGAACTTTTTCGGCGATGTCACGAAGTATTCGTGCGACTGCTTCTTCACGAGGAATGCCGTTGATTTGTGTTCCATCTCTAAACCTGAATGAAACAGCTCCTTGACTTTGGTCTTCAGCACCAGCGATGAGCATGTAAGGAACTTTCGCCATCGTATGGTTTCTAATCTTCTTCTGCATGCGCTCGTCGCTATCGTCGATCTGGATTCGCACACCAGAAGCGCGAAGCTCAGTCGCAATGCCATGCAGGTAAGGCGAGAACTCGACCGCCACAGGAACTCCCACTACCTGAACAGGTGCTAACCAAGGTGGAAAATGACCTGCATAGTGTTCGGTTAGGACACCGAAGAATCGTTCTATTGATCCGAAGAGCGCTCTGTGGATCATAACCGGACGCTGCTTAGTTCCGTCGGGTGCTGTGTATTCTAAATCGAAGCGCTCAGGTAGGTTGAAGTCCAACTGAATAGTTGACATCTGCCAGGTTCTACCGATGGCATCTTTCGCTTGCACTGAAATCTTTGGTCCATAGAACGCTGCGCCACCAGGATCTGGGACTAACTGAAGACCAGAGTTAGTGGCAACTCTTTCTAGCGTTTCTGTAGCTTCAACCCAAATGTCGTTGTCGCCAACAAATTTAGGATTACCCTCTTCTTTAGTGGACAGCTCTAGATAGAAATCTGTTAATCCGTAGTCTCTTAGTAGTTCAAGCACAAAGTTTAGAACGTTGGTGAGTTCAACTTCGATACTCTCCCTGGCTACATAAAGGTGGGCGTCGTCTTGGGTGAAACCACGTGCTCTAGTGATGCCGTGCAAGACGCCTGACTTCTCGTATCGATAGACGGTTCCAAACTCAAACATTCTTAGCGGTAGGTCGCGATATGAACGGGCTTGGGATTTGTAGATCAAACAATGGAACGGACAGTTCATCGGCTTTAGGTAGTAGTCCTGTGCCTGTCGCTTCACATTTCCATCTTCATCGATCTCTTCATCGAGCTTCAATGGAGGGAACATCCCTTCGGCATACCACTCCAGATGGCCTGAAGTTTCAAATAGGTTCGCTTTAGTTACATGTGGGCTATAAACAAACTCGTAGCCACTTTCCTCATGACGCTTTCTTGAATAATCTTCCATAACTTTGCGGATGATTCCGCCGCGAGGATGGAACACAGCAAGACCAGATCCGATTTCTTCTGGGAAGGAGAATAAATCAAGTTCGGCTCCGAGCCTTCTGTGATCTCGCTTAGCTGCTTCTTCAAGTTGTACCTGATGTGCTTTGAGTTCTTCTTTTGTAGGCCAAGCAGTTCCGTAAATTCTCTGCAGTTGTTTATTAAGTTCATTGCCCCGCCAGTAGGCAGCTGCGACACGTGTGAGAGCAAAGCCGTTGCCTATCATCCTGGTGTTTGGAAGATGCGGCCCTCTACAAAGGTCCTTCCAAACGACAACGCCTTCTTTAGCGTCAAAGTTTTCGTAAATGGTTAGCTCACCAACTCCAACTTCGACTGATGCTTCACCCACATCTGAGCTACCTGATTTCAAACCGATGAGCTCTAGTTTGTAAGGTTCACCAGCAAGTTCTAAAGCTGCCTCCCCTTCTGAACTCACGCGTCGGATGAATCTCTGTCCACTTCGAATGATTCTTTCCATCTCTTTCTCAAGAGCCTTGAGATCTTCTGGGGTGAATGGCCTATCAACATCAAAGTCATAGTAGAAGCCATCCCTAATCGGAGGACCAATGCCTAGCTTGGCTTCGTGATTTATGGTTTGCACTGCTTGGGCCAGTACGTGAGCTGCAGAGTGTCTAAGGATGTTGAGTCCGTCCGCACTTTCCAGCGCAACGCCCTCAACCGAGTCACCATCAGCAAGCAGATAAGAGAGATCTTTCAACTCACCGTTGACTCTCAGAGCAACGATGTTTTTCTCTGTAAACAGCTTGAAACCCGTCGAGTCGGCCGGCACCTGCATCGGTTTGCCTTCGACGTGAATTGAGATTAGTTCGTTGCTGTTCAAAAGTTGCTCCGTAGTGCATAGCTGAATAAGTTCTGTTTCGACAAGTCTATTCCAGTCAGGTTAGGCGAGCCTTGCTAGCGATTCAGTCCAAAGTGGTGTTTTGTTGCTTATATGCATAAACCTAATAGTGCCTCTGTTGATGCAGCGCTGAGTACATCTGAATTTACGCGCAGCTCCATGGCGGCCAAACTCAACTGGCTGAGAGCTGGCGTCCTAGGCGCTAACGATGGAATCATGTCTACCTCAGGGTTGATCCTGGGTGTGGCAGCCTCCCCTGGTGTTTCGTCGACCACCATTGTGATTGCCGGAGTAGCAGCGGTTGTAGCTGGCTCTATCTCAATGGCTGGAGGTGAATACACCTCGGTTAGCGCTCAGAAAGACAGCGAGAAGGCTGCTCTTGTGGTTGAACGGAAAGAACTGGCTGAGGATCCAGAAGGAGAACTTCGAGAACTGGCTTGGTTCTATGAGCAAAAAGGTATTTCTTCTGCACTGGCAATCAAGGTCGCTGAGGAACTTACGGCCAAAGACGCGCTGAAAGCTCACGCAGAGGCCGAACTAGGGATTGATTCAGATCACCATGTCAGCCCAATTCAAGCAGCACTGTCATCTTTCATTGCATTCGCCGTTGGAGGAATGTTGCCACTCCTAGCTGTTGCGGGCCCGTGGATTGATTTCAGAATTCAAGCAACTGTTGCCTCCGTTGTAATTGCTCTGGTTCTAACTGGATTTGTTGGGGCAAAGATTGGTGGCGCAAAACCTGTTGCAGGGGTAGTTCGCAACCTAGTGGTGAGCCTTCTGACAATGGGTGTCACCTACGCTATCGGCCATTTAGTTGGAACTAACCTAGTCGGCTAACGAACAACCTTCGCAGTCTTGGGTGACTTCGAAGTCACCTTTGGGAGTCCTGATTTAGTGCCCGTCACTGCTACGTAGAGCTGCTTCCCAGCATCCGCCAAAGTCAACTTCAAAGAAATCTTCGTTCCGCCTTTGATTTTAGAGCTCCCTCGATACCACTGATAGGTGTGTTTTACGCCAGAGTCCCATCGACCGACTCGTGCCGCGACAGTTCGGCCAACCTTTGCTGAACCTATGATTGACGGTGCAGGTTTCAATAGGAGACGAACTGCGGGGCCGATAGATGTAGGAGCACTTCCTATGTATCCAGATGAGGTGGTGCCCCATTTAGATTGCTTCACTTCAACAGAGAAGAATTTTCCAAGATCGTTTGTTGCTATCGAATACGAGGATTTAGTCTCTGTGGTCAGGTTCGCAATAAGTCCACCGACAGATGATGAGCGCTTCCACAGATATGAGTAACTTACCTTTGATTCAGAGCCTGTCGTGGCTGCTAAAAGCTTCTCACCGATTGCCCTAGTGCCAGTAACAGTGACTTTCAGCTCAGCGAATGCCTGAGGAAAACCGAAGCTTGAAGTGAGTTGGCCGTGGGAATTAGAACCCCAGCAACCAAGCTGGTTGGTTTTCTCTACTACACAAACATGCTTCGAACCAACGGCTAGGTACTTGATTAAATCAATTGACATACGAGTAGGCGCAGCAGTGTCAACATTCAGTGATTGGAGCTTGAGCGAATCGGATGCTCCGAAGCAAACAACTATCTCAGAAACTTCTATGGCACAAACCGTGTTTCCACCGGTGGCTACTGAAAGGAATGACCCAGACACCATGCCAGGTGCTTGTTTCTTAGAGTTATCGCCAAAACACTTCAACTCTTTGGAGGCTTCCAAAACGCAGGTGTTAGCAGGCCCAAGGGCCAGCATCGTGACTGAACTAGCAGCAACAATCTCTGTGGGTGACAAGTATGTAGAACTTGATGAACTGATCTGTTTCTTCGAGTTATCACCCCAACAGATCGCAGTACCAACGCTTTGTAAGGCACAGTTGTGATTGTCACCCGAGTTTACAGAAACAGCAGTTCCGATTCCAGGAACGGGTTTAGGGATTCTGCTTGAAGCGCCTACCGAACCAAGTTGTTGACGAGAGTTATCTCCCCAACAGTATGTAAGTCCATTTTCTGACACAGCACATGCATGCTTCAATCCGACCGACACGGAAACAAATCTGACATTCTCAATCGCAATGGCCGAAGCACCAAGCGAGGAACGAGCTGAATCATTTCCTAACTGACCTGAGCTATTCGAACCCCAACACAAAACCTTTTTCTCTCCACTCACCCCACAAGCACTTGCATCTCCGACGGATATGTCGATGAATCTTTGATCCTTAACAAGATTCGGCACAAGAGCACCCCAACAAGTCAACGCACCGATTGAGTCAAGGGCACAAGTTGTATCTAGACCAGCGTCAATCTTTGCAACATTAGCCACTTTGGAGTTCTTGAGAACTGAGCTACTAGCGAGTAAGAAACCAGATTGACCAGAACTAGTATCGCCATAGCAAGAAACACTGGCATCTAATTTAAGCAAGCAAAGGTTGTTTGCTCCCGCATCTAAATTGGCGGCTTTAGGCGCACCGGTTGGAATTCGGTTCAACTGATCGGTTTTGGAACTAACGATTAGCTGGCCCTGTTGGTTATCTCCCCAGCAGTATGTATCTCCCAAAGAATCCAAAACACAAGCGAAGTGATCACCTGCAACAAGGTCCTTAGCTGCACTTAAACCAGATACTTTCGCAGGTGTTATCGATGGTATTCGATTCCCTGAACCTAGTTGCCCGTGATCGTTAGCTCCCCAACATGCAACACCTGTGGCTAGAGTGAAACAACCGAAATCAAGGCCTAATTGAACGGACTTCGCTCCAGTAGAACCTGGCAGCTTTGTAGGAATCCACCTTCGAGTTTCATCTGGAAAGGTGCTTGCCTCGAAGTCTCCCCAGCAATAGACATCAGTTGCTAGAACACAAACACGAACTCCATTTATGGAAACCTGAGTAACGCCAACAGGCATCCCATTTATGTTTAGTGGCACATTACTTGGCAATCGCGAAAAAGTTGTGAGTTGTCCATAGTCGTTATTACCCCAACAGGAAACGAGTGAATCAGCCATCAAAGCGCATGCAAAGTTATGTCCAACATCTACTTGAACGACACCTGTCAGTGAGGCTACTAGAGTTGCAACTTTTCTATGCTCGTTGTCACCTAATCCAAGTTGACCAAAGGTGTTATCTCCCCAGCAATACAGAGCTCCTGAATGAGTAACTGCACACACGCTAGTTTTTCCAACGCTAACTGCACTTACTCCCGAGATGCCGATTACTTTTTGAGGATCGGATGTAGAGATTTGATTTCCGTTGCCGAGTTGGCCATAAGTGTTATCTCCAACGCAGTAGAGATCGTCAGATGCTCTGATTACGCAGGTAGTGGAGTCACCAGCCGAAACTGGATTTGATGTCACAGGCAACAAAGCTTGTGAAGGTGTGGCAATGAAAACGAAATGACTCAAAACAAGTGTTGTGAGAGTTATCGCTTTGGGGATTGCCTTCTTGATCATAAAGACAGGTTACCAAAGTGATTTCTTTGGTGGACGATACTGGGTTCGAACCAGTGACCCCTTCCATGTCAAGGAAGTGCGCTACCACTGCGCCAATCGTCCATAGGTGTTTCTTGGAGGTGG
>CANKLZ010000002.1 GCA_947483795.1 Micrococcales bacterium
GATCGGAAACCTAGCTGCAGCTAACGTGCTGACACCAATTGATGCGTACCTACCTGCAAACTTCAAGGATGACTTTGTTCCTGGTGCGTTACAGGCGATGAAGTACAACGGTAAGTACTACGGAACACCGGGGTGGACAGAGAACATCGCTATCCTTCGTAACGTGAAGAAGGCTCCTAAGCCTTTGAAGTCTGTCAATGACATCAAAGACGGCGAACTGGGAATCAACTACGACGCAACCAATTCAGATCCTTACCACATGTACCCATTCCAGAGCATGTTCAACGCTCCTGTCTTCAAGCAAGACAGCAAGGGTGACTGGACCAACACTGTAGGTATGGGAGGCACAGCGGGTGCGAACTTTGCAAAGTGGCTAAAACTAAAGGGAACCAAGTTCTTCGGTCCTCCATCGAATGCAAAAATTCTTTGCGACTTCCTGAACCCAACTAAGACAACCACCGTCAAGGGTAAGAAAGTTACAACCGCAGCAGTCAAGTACTGGGTAACAGGTGCTTGGAACATCACCGCAATTGAGTCTGGTGCTGGTGGCTGTAAGACAGGTTTGACTGTTGGTACAGGTTACGCAATTGATCCATTCCCAACTGGTCCTACAGGACTCAAGGCAAAGCAGTTCCTTGGAATTCGTGGTTACTTGATGATGGCTTCAAAGCCTGGTAACCCTACTAACGTTCCTGCAGCTGTAGACCTAATGCGCTGGATGTCTTCTGAATCAGTTCAGTTCAACCTGTACGATAACTTCAACAAGACACCTGCAAACAAGGCCGCACTAAACCGAGCTAAGGACAACCCTGTAGTTGCTGGTTTTGCTAACGCGGCCAACACAGTGCCAATGCCTAACTCACCTGCTATGGCTGCTGCGTGGACTATCTGGGGTAAAGCTCAGACCCGCATCATTCAGGGCAAGGAAGCAAAGCCAGATGTTGCTTGGGCAAACATGGTTAAGGCCTTGCAGTCGACTATCGATAAGACAAGTAAGTAGTTAGATAGCGTTAGGTGGGTGTCTCCTAAACTGGGGACACCCACCTTTCCGCTGTATAAATGGATTAGCGTTACACAACAAGAAAAGGTGTTCAGATGGCCGGCAAGAAACTAAAAGCTTGGGGTGAAGCAGGCCCTAGCCTCAGTGGTACTCTTTGGAAGCTCGGTGTTCTAGGTACCGTTGACGCGATAGCTGTAACCATGATTATGGTTCTAGTCTCGCAAGAGCTCCTAACCCAAGCTGTTCTGAGCATCTTTGTGTTGCTGATCGTGAACTGGATTTACCTTCGCAAAGGTGGTCTGCCTGCTAAGTATCTAACTCCAGGTGTTCTATTCCTCATAGTTTTCCAGGTCTATGTTCTGATGTTTAGCGGATACACCGCTTTCACAAACTACGGCAGTGCACACAACGGCGATAAAGGTTTAGCCATCCAAACCATCAACAACGCTGCCTACCGAATTGTAGATGGTCCTGACTACACGATTAATCTAGTCAAGGACGACTCAGACGGTTCTAGAGCTTTCCTCATGACCAACAACATTGATGGACAGGTTTCCATTGGAAAGGACAAAGAGCTACCAGTAATCCTTGAAGAAGGGAAGTACACGCTCAGCACCGAGTGTGCTGACAAATACGCTGAAGACACAGTGAATTGTGCCAAAGCAGCGCTAAATGCTGATGGTTACACCACTCAAGATGTTGCTGCACTTTCGGAAGTTGAGAAATCACGGTATTTGGCGATCCGTGTCCTCACTGATCCTGAGAATCCAAACGTTGGAATTAGAACTTCTGAATTCACAATAGCTTTACCTTCTGAAGCCACTTTGGCCTTTGATGAAAAGACAGACACTTTCACCGCGCTGGTTGATGATGAGTATGGAAATTTCTTTGCTGGCGATGTTTTCAAACCTGCAGTTGATGGTTTCTACAGAATCGATGGTGTTTTAGAAAACGCCAAGCTTGATGGTGGTTGGAGAGTCGAAGTTGGACTAGCCAACTTTGAGACCATATTCACGGACGTCCAGCTAAGAGAACCACTTGTGAAGGTGATTTCATGGACTTTCATGTTTGCAATCCTCACAGTTCTGACAACCTTCATTCTCGGATTGTTTATTGCCTTGGTGTTCAACCACGACAAGCTGCGCGGCAAGAAGTTCTATCGCGTCATAATGATCCTGCCTTACGCATTCCCGGGATTCCTATCTGCGTATGTATGGGTGGGTCTACTAAACCGTGAGAACGGATTCATAAATACAGTTATCTTCGGTCAGGAACCTGGGTCAGAAGCAAACTTCCCTTGGTTGCTCGAAGAGGGTCCAGCAAGACTTGCTGTGTTGCTGGTAAACCTTTGGCTCGGCTTTCCATACATGTTCCTAATCACAACTGGTGCATTGCAGTCGATTCCTTCAGAGCTCAACGAGGCGGCAGAGATTGATGGCGCTTCCGGTTGGCAGAACTTTAGACTCATCAAGCTTCCATTGCTTCTGATCTCTATCGCGCCGCTATTGATTGCATCATTTGCGTTCAACTTCAACAACTTCACGATAATCTACCTACTCACCAAGGGAGGGCCGAGCGATTCGGGCCTCACGGATTATGACGTTGGTGGCACAGACATCCTGATTACCTTCGTATACAAGATCGCATTCTCCGGTACGGGACAGAACTTCGGATTGGCTAGCGCGTTCTCCATTCTGATTTTCTTCGTGGTAGCCACCATTTCACTTATCAGCTTTAGAAGAACCAAGAAGTTTGAGGAGATCGTCTAATGAGCCTTACCGTCAAAAAGAGAAAGCCATTCAACATAATCAGATGGTTCCTTACTACAGGCTGGAGGCACGTTGTTGGTCTTGCGGTTTGTACCTTCGCAGTCTTCCCTTTGCTTTACATCTTGTCGACATCTTTATATCCAAACAACGACATCAATAACACGACTGCATTGTTTGCCGAGATCTCGCTAGCGAACTACATGGAGCTGTTCAACCAAGAATCTAGACCGTTTGGTCGATGGTATTTCAACACCGTTTACATCGGCATCATCGCATCAGTTGGATCTGTTTTCCTCAGTGCCTTAGCTGCATTTGCTTTCTCAAGATTGCGCTTCAAGGGTCGCAGACCTGGTTTGCTTTCCTTGATTCTTATGCAAATGTTTCCGTCCATCCTAGGACTGGTAGCCATTTACAGCCTGCTAGCCGATGTTGGTCGTGTTTTCCCAATCCTTGGTCTAAATAGCCAAATTGGTTTGATGATGGTTTATCTTGGCGGGTCCCTCGGTGCTGGTACTTATCTCATGTATGGATTCTTCAACACTGTGCCTAAGGAAATCGATGAGGCTGCAACTATTGACGGTGCTAGCCATGCTCGCATTTTCTTCTCAATAATTTTGAGACTTGTTGCTCCAATTCTTGCTGTGCAGATGCTGCTTAGCTATATCGGGGTCTCGAGCGATTTCATCTTGGCTTCGATTCTGCTTAGCGATCCAAACAGTTTGACCCTTGCTACAGGCCTTCAGCAGTTCATCAGCGACCCGTACTCTAAGGACTGGTCGATGTTTGCTGCTGGTGCTGTTCTGTCCGCTTTGCCTAGCGTGTTCCTGTTCTTGGCTCTGCAGAAGTACATCACTTCAGGTCTGACTGGTGGAGCCGTAAAGGGCTAATACTCTTCAGAGCTTGGTTAGCCACGTTCATTTAGGTAGCAGACGCCACAGAGTGACTCGTAGGTCACCTCAACGCCATCTATGGCGACTTGGTCACCTTCAAAGATGAACTCACCGTCAAACTTACGACCATTGAACATTGCCTTGCGTCCACAGCGACATATCGTCTTGAGTTCTTCAAGCGAGTGGGAGAGTTCCATCAAGCGGATTGAACCTGGGAAACCAACGGTTAAGAAGTCCGTTCTGATTCCATAGGCAAGAACTGGAACACCGTCCAAAACAGCTAATTCGAACGCTTGGTCAACTTGTTCACGGGTCAGGAACTGAGCTTCATCGATCAGCAAACAGGCTAAGTTCTTTATGCCAGGGATGATTAACCCGTTGTTTGCATACTCGTGAGCCAACTCACGCAGGTTCTGGTCTGGGGTAACACGAAAATCTACGTGTCTGTCCACACCAAGCCTTGAGACGATGGTGGCGTCCCCTTTTGTGTCCACAGCTGGTTTAGCGATTAGGATCTGTTGGCTACGTTCTTCGTAGTTGTGGGCAACCTGCAGTAGGGCAGTACTCTTACCGCTGTTCATCGCTCCGTAGCGGAAATACAACTTAGCCATTTTGGCCTTTCTGGTGTTTAAGTCTCTATAACAATGCTAGCCAGCAGGCTCCCAGGAATTGCGCTAATTGGTTGGCAGTCGTAATCTAGAAATCTCTGAATTGCCAGGACGTTGGGGAAGACGCACCTAGCCCAAGATTCGGAGGTTTGCTATGCGTAGAGGTCAGTTTGTATTGACCCTGGCTATTCACGCCTGCCCTAGGGCTCTGGTGGCTCAAATTGACACTCTTTTAGCCTCGCTGTCCGTCACTCTAAGTTGGCATGAGCAAAACCTAGTTTCCGATAATCTTGCGGCAGACATCTCGTTCAAGCTAACAGAAGATGAGGCTGCTGAACTAGCCTCACAGATCTACGCAATAGGCACGATCTATTTTGAGATGAGCCAAAGGTTCGGAAGATCTGGAGTTCTATTCATGGGAGTTCCTGGTTTAGGTGTTTATCGAGGTGAACTCAACGAGTCAGGATCGATCATGCTCAGTGAGGACAGAATCAACCAGATTGTTGATAAATCTGCGGGTAATCACAGAGAGTTCATGAGACTACTCAGGGTTAGCTTGGGTCAATCCTGGGATGACATCATTGAGCCATTTAGGGGAGCGAAGTTCAGCAACAACGTGGTGCTGCTTACTAAAGCCGGGTAGTTATTTGTTGTATGAACGGAAAGCTACAACTGCGTTGTGACCACCAAAACCAAATGAGTTGGAGATAGCCAAAATGTTGTCACCTAGTGCTCTAGGGGAAACAACAACATCAAGTTCGATAGCTGGGTCTGGATCATCAAGATTCAATGTTGGTGGAGCAGTCTTCTCGTGCACAGCAAGAACAGTGAAGATGGCTTCGATAGCACCAGCACCACCTAGTAGGTGACCGGTAGAAGACTTGGTTGCAGATACTGGAATGTTCTTTAGGTGATCACCGAATACTCGCTTTAGAGCTGTGTATTCAGCAATGTCACCAACCGGTGTGCTGGTTGCGTGAGCATTGATGTGATTGACATCAGTAAGTTCAGCGTTAGCCATCTTTAGAGCGCCAATAACTGCTCTAGCCGCAGCCGCACCTTCTGGATCTGGTGCGGTGATGTGATGTGCATCGCTAGTCACATAGCCACCGGCTAGTTCAGCGTAAATCTTTGCTCCACGAGCAAGTGCGTGCTCTTCTGTTTCAAGAACTAGAGCACCAGCTCCTTCACCCATAACAAAACCATCGCGGTTGATGTCATATGGACGGCTTGCTCTTGCTGGTTCCTCGTTACGACGAGAAAGTGCGTGCATGGCAGCAAAGGCTGCGATTGTAAGTGGATGCATAGCTGCTTCACAGCCACCTGCTACAACGATGTCAATCTCGCCTGAACGAAGACGGGTAATCGCGTTGGCAATAGCCTCGGTGCCAGATGCACAAGCTGATACTGAAGTTCTAACTCCACCTCTAGCTGAGATGTCCATACCAATGGCAGCTGCTGGTCCATTAGGCATGAGCATTGGCACAGTCATTGGTAGTACTCGGCGAGGACCTTTTTCTTGCAAGGTTTCAAATGCATCTAGCAGAGTCCAAATTCCACCGATACCGGTAGCGAATTCCACTGAAAGGCGTTCGGGATCAAAATCGATGATCGATGCATCAGCCCAAGCTTCTCTAGATGCAATCAGAGCAAATTGGCTTGATGGGTCTAATCTTTTTGTTTCTTGAAGGGTTAGTACTTCAGATGCTTTAACCTTTGCCTGTCCTGCGAATGTCACAGGGATTTCGTACTTCGCAATCCAATCTTGCTCCATGGTGCTTATGCCAGATTCACCGGCTAGTAGAGCCTTCCAAGTGGATTGGGCGTCGCCACCGAGAGGCGTGGTAGCGCCTATCCCGGTGACAACAATCTTGATACTCAAGAGAAATTAGCCCTGTGCTGCAGTAATGAAGTTAACTGCGTCACCAACAGTAAGAAGGTTCTTTACTTCTTCATCTGGGATCTTGACGCTAAATTTTTCTTCGGCGTTAACCACGATGGTCATCATGGAGATTGAGTCGATGTCTAGGTCATTGGTGAAAGATTTCTCCATCTTCACTGAATCAGTGTCGATACCAGTCTCTTCGTTAACGATTTCAGCCAATCCAGCTAGAACTTCGTTCTGTGATAGTGCCATGAGTTACTCCTTGGTTGTTTGATTTACTAGGTAAAGTTTAGGGCAGGATTACAACTTGAGCCGCGAAGGCAAGCCCAGCTCCAAAGCCAATCTGTAGGGCTAAGCCACCAGATTTTACCAATCCATCCTCCAAAAGCTGATGCATGGCTAATGGAACGCTAGCAGCTGACGTGTTTCCAGTGTTGACAATGTCTCTTGCCACCACAACGTTTTCAGGCAGCTTGAGCTGTTTTACCAATTCGTCAATGATTCGGATGTTCGCCTGGTGAGGGACTAATGCCGAGAGGTCTTCAGCCTTTACTCCTGCGACCTCTAAAGCTTCTTGGGCAACCTTGACCATCTCCCAAACGGCCCACTTGAAGACAGTCATACCGTCTTGACGCACAGTAGGCCAGCCTGATTCTCCATCACGGAAGTCAAGCAATGAGGCAGTCATGCTAACTGAATCCCAATGTGAACCGTCTGAACCCCAAACAGTAGGGGAGATGCCTGGCTCATCCGATGGGCCAACAATAGCTGCTCCTGCACCATCGGCTAGAAGGAACGAGATGGAGCGGTCAGTTGGATCAATAAAGTCGCTCAGCTTTTCGCCACCAACAACAAGAACGTATTTAGCAACACCTGCTCTAACAAGTGCATCAGCTTGAGCAATGCCGTAGCAGTAACCAGCACACGCAGCCGAGATATCAAAAGCAGGAGCTGGGTTAGCCCCAATCTTGTCGGCAAGTAAAGTGGCAGCCGATGGAGTTTGATATGGGTGAGAGATTGTGCTGAATATGACAGCTCCGATTTCTCTAGGTTTAATTCCGGCTTTTCTGATTGCCTCATTGGATGCGTCAACGGCCATGTCCATTAGTGAGAGATTTGTACTGGCTCTTCTTCTGGTGATGATTCCAGTGCGCTGACGAATCCATTCATCACTTGAATCGATGGGACCAGCGATGTCATCGTTGGTGACTACCAAGTCACCTCTGGCAGCACCGAGGGAGTAAATGCGACTGAACTTTACAGTCTGGAATTGATTCAGAGTTAGATGAGTCATTAGACCTTCTTTGTTGAACTGGTAAGTAAATCTTGAGCAGCTTCTAAATCTTTAGGTTCCTTGAGAGCAACAATCTCAACCCCTGGCATTCCTCGCTTGGCAAGTCCCGCAAGCGTTCCAGCAGGAGATACTTCAATAACAGCAGTTACCCCAGCTTGAACCATTGCATCCATACATAGATCCCAGCGAACGGAGTTTGCAATCTGTCCAACTAGAAGTTGGATAAAGTCTTGGCCACTCTGAACTAGCTGACCATTCTGGTTAGACCAGATACTGATTTCAGGTTCACTGATGTTCAGAGAAGAAGTGAAGTTCTCTAGCTCGCTAACTGCTGGAAGCATGTATGAAGTGTGGAAGGCACCAGCGACACTGAGTGGAATCACCTTGCTTCCTTGAGGGCCTTCTGCAACAAGTTTCTCGATTCCTATTTTGGAACCCGCGGCAACAATCTGGCCACCTCCGTTGTAGTTTGCAGCAGACAAACCAAGCTCTGCTAATCGAGCGAGAACTACTTCCTGTTCGCCACCTAGAATTGCGGCCATGCCGGTTACTTCACTTGATGCCGCTGCTTTAGCCATGGCTTGAGCTCTGATGTTTACAAGCTTCATCGCGTCAGTGTTTGAAATAACACCAGCTATTGCAGCTGCAGATACTTCACCGACCGAGTGACCTGCAACTCCAGAAGCATTAGCTTTGTCTAGAAGAACTGCGGTTGCGATGCTGGCACTGACTATCAGTGGTTGCGCGATTGCTGTGTCACGAATAGTTTCTTCATCGCTAAGAGTTCCATGCTTAATCAGATCAAGAGAAATAGCGTCGGAGAACTGTTCTAGCGTTGACCTGTATAAAGGAACCTCAAGCCAGCTGCTCATGAATCCAGGCTTTTGAGAGCCTTGACCTGGAGCGAGAATAACTAGCATTTTTAGGCGTCTCCACCTGCGTTGCCAGAAGTTCCAGCGGTGACATCTAGTAAACGGTACTTATCAATTGCGAGTTGTGGGATGTGAGTTGCAACATCCCCTCTTGAAGCAAGTTGCTCAAGCACACGTACAACAATCGAAGGACCATCAATCTTGAATGATCTTCTGGCTGCGGCTCTTGTGTCTGAGAATCCAAAGCCATCCGCTCCTAGAGTTGCGTACTCGCCTGGAATCCACTTGCGAACCTGATCAGGTACTTGATGCATGAAGTCGCTCACACCAATGAAAGGCCCAGGGGCTCCTGCAAGTTTGTTGGTGATGTATGGAAGTGGGCTTACCTCATTTGGGTAAAGGAATTTCTTTTCATCACAGGCAAGAGCATCACGACGCAGCTCTGTCCAAGACGTAACAGACCAGATGTCCGCAGAGATGTTCCAATCATCTTGGAGCAGTCTCTGTGCTTCATGAGCCCACGGGACAGCAACACCAGAGGCGAGGATTTGTGCTTTCTTACCAGCGCCAGAACCCACGCTGATGCGGTGAATACCTTTGACAATTCCATCGACGTCAACATTCTCAGGCTCTGCTGGGTGAATGACCGGCTCGTTATAAACAGTGATGTAGAAGATTACATTCGGATCTTTGTGAGTTCCACCATACATACGCTCGATACCAGCTTTGATGATGTGACCAATCTCGTATCCGTAAGCAGGGTCGAATGTTATAACTCCAGTGTTTGTTGCCGCAATGATAGGGGAGTGACCATCTGCGTGCTGCAAGCCTTCACCCGTAAGAGTAGTTCTACCAGCGGTAGCACCAATCATGAATCCTCTAGAAAGCTGATCGGTAGCTGCCCATATTGCATCAGCAGTTCTTTGGAAACCGAACATCGAGTAGAAGACATAGAAAGGAATTAGCGGTTGACCTTGGGTCGCATATGATGTGGCAATCGCTGTGAAAGCAGCCATTGAGCCTGCTTCGTTGATACCGGTGTGGAGAATCTGTCCGGCATCGCTTTCTTTGTATGAAAGAAGAAGTTCACGGTCAACAGAGATGTAGTGCTGCCCATTTGGGTTATAGATCTTTGCAGTCGGGAAGAAAGCATCCATGCCGAAAGTTCTAGCTTCGTCAGGAATTATCGGAACAATTCTTGGACCAAGCTCTGGTGTCTTTAGGAGATCCTTTAGCAGACGAACGAATGCCATTGTCGTTGCAATCTCTTGAGTACCTGAGCCACCCTTGGCTGCAGCAAATGCCTTGTCTTCAGGAAGTTCGAAGGAAACATACTTACTTCTTCGTTCGGGAAGATATCCACCTAGAGCTCGGCGGCGTTCATGCATGTAATCAATCTCAGGAGTGCCAGGAGCCGGACGGTAGTAAGGCGGTTGATATGGATCTGCCTCAAGTTGAGCGTCAGTGATTGGGATCTTCATGTCATCACGGAATGACTTCAAGTTATCCAAAGTAAGTTTCTTCATCTGGTGAGTGGCGTTTCTACCTTCGAATGCTTTACCGAGTCCATAACCCTTGATGGTTTTGGCAAGAATAACTGTTGGCTGACCCTTGTGAGAAAGTGCTTGAGCATACGCTGCATAGATCTTGCGGTAGTCGTGGCCACCACGCTTAAGTCCCCAAATTTGTTGGTCGGTCATAGATTCAACAAGTTTTGCTGTGCGAGGGTCTCTGCCGAAGAAGTTCTCACGAATGAAGCCACCATCCATGGTTTTATATGTTTGGAAATCACCATCAGGAGTTGTGTTCATTAGATTGACCAATGCACCATCAGTGTCAGCTTGAAGAAGTGAATCCCATTCACGACCCCAAACAACTTTGATTACGTTCCAGCCGGCACCGCGGAAGAATGATTCAAGTTCTTGAACAATCTTTCCGTTTCCACGAACAGGACCGTCAAGTCTTTGCAGGTTACAGTTCACAACAAAGGTTAGGTTATCTAAACCATCGTTAGCGGCAAGTTGCAAAGCGCCACGTGATTCGACTTCATCCATTTCACCATCGCCTAAGAATGCCCAAACATGTTGCTCTGATGTGTCCTTGAAGTTACGTCCTTGAAGGTATCTGTTTGCCTGAGCCTGGTAAATCGCATTGATTGGACCTATACCCATAGATACGGTGGGGAACTGCCAAAAGTCAGGCATGAGTCTTGGGTGAGGGTAAGAAGAAAGTCCTCCACCTGCATGGGACTTTTCTTGACGGAAACCATTTAGCTGTTCTTCGCTAAGGCGTCCCTCCAAGAAAGCTCTTGCGTAAGGACCAGGGCTTGCGTGTCCTTGAATGAATATCTGATCGCCACCTGACACATGATTCTGGCCTTTGAAAAAGTGGTTGAAACCAACTTCATAGAGTGAAGCTGAAGATGCATATGTTGAGATGTGTCCACCAACTGAAACACCTGGTCGCTGTGCTCTGTGGACAAGGACTGCTGCGTTCCAGCGCATCCATGCACGATAGGTTCTTTCAATTGCTTCATCACCTGGGAAGGTTGGTTCATCTGTTGTGGCAATGGTGTTGATGTAGTCGGTGGTCTGAACCATTGGAACATTTAGTTGAAGTTCATGAGAACGCTTCAAAAGATTTAACATGATTTCACGAGCACGTTTAGGTCCGTGCACTCGAGCTACCGCATCGAGGGATTCAAGCCACTCGCGGGTTTCCTCTGGATCTTGATCTGGAGTGTTGTTGTAGAAAACGTCCTGATTGTTGATGGACAAGAAATCCTCGCTTCGTTTATAGATAACTGGTAGCTCTTGTGTTGCTTCAGTCAAAAATAGTTATTAGACCGTTGTAGGTCTTGTATAAGTTTAGGGTTTGTTGGTAAGGCTTTATAGGATTAGAGCCAAGTCCAAACTAAGGAGTTCCCATGTCACTAATAATCGGCGATCTAGCCCCAGATTTCACCCTTGCTAACCAATTCGGGGAGAACGTAACTCTTTCCGATTTCCGCGGCAAGAAACCAGTGGTTCTAGTTTTCTACCCTTTGTCATTCTCAGGGGTTTGCACAGGCGAACTATGTGAAATTCGCGACAATTTCGACAAATTCGCCTCAAGTGATGTCGAATTGCTAGCTATCTCAGTAGACAGCAAGTACGTTCAGAAGGTTTTTGCTGAGCACGAGGGCTATAAGTTCTCTGTTTTGGCTGATTTCTGGCCTCACGGGCAGGTTGCTCAGGATTATGGAGTCTTCTTAGAGGAGCATGGAATCGCTAATAGAGGAACCTTTGTTATCGATAAAGAGGGCGTTTTGGTGTCTAAATTCGTGACTGCCCCTGGTCAAGCTAGATCTTTGGACGAATATAGTCGCGCTTTGGCATCCTTGACCGCCTAGCCTGTTGTATAGTTTTACAAGCGCCACATGGCGCTGCAGTCAAGAGTCGGGCCTTTAGCTCAGTTGGTAGAGCGCCACGCTTACACCGTGGATGTCATCGGTTCGAGCCCGGTAGGGCCCACTTTTAGACTACCTCCACCTAGAGGCATGAGTTAAGACTCAACGGTAAGATTTGCCTATGGATTCAAGCAACTTTCAGCCACCAATTCGACGTTCGTTATCCAACGAAGAGTTGGAAGCGCGAGTTAACCAAGCCATGTCGTCTCACTCAGGTGTCGAGACAGCTATGGAGTTGCTAGTTTCTCAGGAAGCACTTAGGTCTCAAGAAGATCGTGAATTAGCTGCATGGATCGAAAATATGCAGCAAATTGGCTCACCTGAGGCTCTTAGAGCACTAGAGGGTTATAGACAATCTGAGCAAGGAATCTTCGTTCCAGTTCAAGAACAGCCGTTGATTGAGGCTATCCAAGAGCCAAAAGTGGAACCCGTAGAAGTAGCCTCGAGTTTGTTCACCGTTCCGGAGACTGAGATCCAGAGCACCGAAGAGGTTGAACAAACCGTCTTGAATCAAAATGAGACTAACGCTCCTAGTGCAAATCCTGTGGTTGAACCCTTTTCATGGTTCACCAAAACATCTGAACCTGTTGAAGCAAATACAGCTGAAGCCCCAGAGCAATCCCAAGTATCAGCTAGCCCGCTAACAGTAAACGAGCAAGTCACGAGTTTAGAACCAATTGGATCTGAGACCAGAACTGATTTCGAGGCCTTATTAGCTGCCGCAGCCGCAGAAGAAGAACTTACCGCACTGGAAGAAAAGAAATCTAAGCCTGAGGTGACTAGTAAGAAAGCCAAGCAAAAGAAAGAAAAGAAGCAAGCGACGAATACTCGTAAGAGCGGAATCGGCTCCCCAGTAATAATTTGGCTTGGCCTTACAGCACTGGTAGCACCAATTGCTTTGGTTTGGGCATTAATTGGTTCTGGAATTTCCTCAACGGCAATGGCAATAACATTCGGGGTAGCCATTCTGGTATCTGGCTCGCTAATTGCTCACGCTGCTTTAGCTAGTCGCAGGAACAGTAGCTTGCCGACTGAAGTTACTGGTCTACCTTCGCAGTCTGAACAGGAAACCATCTTGGTTCCAACACAGGTCGAAGAACATCGTTTTGAAGTGGCAGTTACAACTTCTCATCCATTAGTTGAAATGGAAGCTGTTGAAGAAAAGCCGGAGGCACTAGGTCAATCATCGACCGAACCTGTGTCCCAGGCCATTGAAACCAATGTGCTCATACCCTCAGATGAATTCCGCAATCGTGGATTTACTTCTCAGCTTCTTGTATGGTTCGGTCTGTCCTCAACCCTGGCTCCTATTGTTTTAGTTTGGTCTCTTATTGGTTCTGGGCTTAGTGCACCTGTTATAGCAGTAGTTCTTAGCGTCGGATATTTAGTTTCGGGTTCACTGATCGCCCTAGCTGTTCTCGCTGGAAAGAGAAGTGGCCAGTCAACTAGCACTACCGCTCGAGCTGTGTTTGGAGTTTGGGGTAATGCTCTTCCGAGCGGGTTATTGTTCGTTAGTCGTGTGGCTATAGCTGCCCTGTTAATCGGAACATTCTCGTATTTGATGAATGGCGTTGAAGCTCGTATTCCAGATTTCAATACTGTCCTTGCAAGCACTTCCGGATTCTCAGTGACGGTCGGTTTAGTGGTGCAGATCGGCTTTTTGATCATAGTCACGGCCCTAGCAGCTGTTAGGGGAGGAGCTGCACGTATCATTCAAGTTTCATTTAGCGTTTTAGCTTTTGCTCTAGTCGCTGAAAGTTTCGTGTCACTGACTGTCAATCCAATCGCCTTACAGGCAAGTGGAACCAAAGGTGTGATCTCCGAGTCTGCACTTGCAGGGGTCGGCATGATTTTGATGGTCAACCTAACTTTGTGGTTTGCAGTTGCTCCTAACCTTTCGAAAGCAATTCCTACCAATGTAAAGAGTTACAAAGTGTACATTGCAGCGTTTGTTTCCAACTTTGTAGCACCGGTGCTTGTGGGAGTTGTCTCATTGCTTTGGTTAGGTCAAGTCAGTCTGGAGGCTTCAGAAGGCTTTAGTCTTCAAGACGCTGTGCTAGGTCTACCAAACTGGGCTCAAGGATCTCTAATGTCAGGTATCGCCTTAGCTTTGGTTTACGCTGTTCTGCTCTCAGCCCGATCAGCTGCTTTGGACTTGGTTTCAGTATTTAGGCTCAAGGGAAAAATCTCCGCGTTGGTTATGAGTGTCACTGCTGTTGCATCGCTTCTAGCACTATTCGCTCAGCAGCCATCCAGCCAACAAGTTGAATATCTTCTAAACGTGTTTGTGTTGGTCTCTGCAGTATCCGCCGGTTGGATAGGAATCTTTGCCGGTGATGGCCTGGTGAGAAAGATTCCGTATCACGAACTTTCTTTAGCCAGAGCCTACGGGGTATACAAGAAGTTCAACTTAATGTCTTTGTTCACTTGGTTCATAACTATTGCCTTTGCAATTGCTTTTATGCCGGTGAATCTCTATGGGATGAACTTCATGGGCTTCGCACTACCTGTACTCGGACTCGAGCCAAGTGTGTCTATCTCTGCTCTCGGCTTTACAGCAACCGTCCTGTTAGGTTTCCTACTGACCATAATCTTCAGAGTTCCTCAGATCAGGAGACAAGAAGCCGAAATAAATGAACTTGAAGCTAGGCGCGAGCAGCTGAACGACATCTTCTTGGTTACCGAGTAAATGAACTTACCACTGGCACATGTCATAGAAGCCTTCGAAAAACTTTGGCCTACTCATTTAGCTGAAGACTGGGATGTGGTTGGCCTAGTATCTGGTTCTCCTAATCAAACTATTTCTAAGGTGATGTTGACAGTTGATGTTACCCATGAAGTGGTGCAGCAGGCAAAGGATTCCAAGGCAAACTTAATACTTGCTCATCATCCACTAATGCTAAGAGGCGTCAGTTCCTTGCCGGAGGACAGTTCAAAAGGTTCAGTGATTGCCAACATAATTCGAGCAGATATAGCTCTGTACTCTGCTCATACCAACGCTGACTCGGTATCATCAGGTACTTCAGCAGTATTGGCTGATGCAATAGGTCTCAAGAACGCACAAGTGCTCTCGCCAGCAGCAGATGCAGGTTTAGGTATCGGAATCAAAGGGGAACTAGATCAAGGGATACCTTTGAGCGAATTAGCAACTCGTTTGCTGAGTGTTCTTCCGCAGACTGCTTCGGGAATTAGAGTTGCTGGCGAATACGATCGAGTCGTAAAAACCGTGGCTCTATGTGCTGGTGCAGGCGACTCTTATCTAGAGCTCGCTTTGAATTCTGGATCAGATGTTTTTATTACTTCTGATCTTCGTCATCACAGAGCGCAAGAGACACTTGAGGAAGCCAAGGCCAGGGGATTAGATTTCTCACTTGTTGATATATCTCACTGGGCAGCAGAGTTTCTATGGTTGGCTAAAGCTAAGGAACAACTGAGTATTGAACTACCTGAACTAGAGTTCGAAGTATGTGACATTAGAACTGACGTATTTGAATTCCTCATGAACAAGCCGAAAGAAGAGTAATGAAACTAGATAGAGCAGGTCAATCGGCATTGCTAAAACTCTCACAAGTTGACTTGGAAATCGAGCAAATCAAGTCTGAGATTTCCAAGGCGGTTAGTTCAAAAGAGCTGACAGAAGCTTCAGCCAAGCTATCTTCGACTTCAGGTGAGGTCTTGGCTGCAAGGACCAACTTTGAGAACCTAAACATGGAAGCTCGCAAAGCTGACGATAACTTGCACTTAGTCGAAGAACGTATTGCTAGAGACATGGAGAGACTCAACAACACTTCTTCGCCGAAAGATGCACAGGCGATTCAATCAGAAGTTGAGTCACTAACCAAAAGAAAGAGTGATCTCGAGGAAGTTGAACTCGAAGTTCTAGATCGTCTAGAGAAAGCAGAGACTGAGTTGAACGCTATTTCTGTTACTCGTGAAGAACTTTCTAAACTGGTCTCTGAAATGCAAGAAAGCATTCAGTTGCAAGTAGATGAACTCAAATCTAGAGGCAGGAAACTCACCGCAGATAGAGAGATTCTGCTGACTAAAGTTTCAAGTGAGATTCTCGTCAGGTATCAGAACCTGTCGGCAAAACAGGTTGCCGTAGGGCAAATCGAAAACAGATCTTGTACAGCCTGTCGCATGGGTCTTACTGCAAGCACCATTGATGCTCTTTCCTCTTTAGCTGAGGATGAGGTTGGCTCTTGTCCTGAGTGTCTAGCAATGATTGTTCGATGACTCAAAGCATAACTATTGAAGCCGATGGTGGCTCAAGAGGAAATCCAGGTCCTGCCGGTTCGGGTGCAGTGATTTTAGATTCAAAGACTGGTTCGATTCTAGCTGAGGTCGCTGTGTTCATCGGAGTGGCCACCAACAACGTTGCTGAGTATCGAGCAGTGTTGGCAGCCATAGAGGTGGCTAATGAGATAGCACCAGCAGTAAGAACACTTGTGCGTATGGACAGCAAGCTCGTTGTTGAACAAATGTCAGGCCGGTGGAAAGTAAAGAATGAGGGTATGCAGGATCTCGCCCTTGCTTTGAAGGATGCTATCGGTTCAAGAGAAGTAAGTTTCGAGTGGATTCCACGCGAACAAAATGGTAAGGCTGACTCACTTGCGAATGAAGCGATGGATGCAGAGAAAAGCACCATACGGAAATACATAGGTTCTGCCGACACATCAACAATTGATGTCATCACTTCATCATCCAAACCAATAGCCGCAGATCTTGAATACAACCCTGAACTGCCAAGTTCGGTCCGAGCGCCGCGAAATGTTTCTAAGAAACTCACCACCATTATCTTGGTCCGTCATGGGCGAACCATCCTCACAGAGAGTCACAGAATCTCGGGGCGGGGTGGTGAAGATCCTCAACTTTCAGATGCAGGTAAGGAAGATGCGAGGAAGGTTGCCGAAGAACTCACTCACGTTGGCGCCTCTGGTCCACATGCAAAGCTTCTATCACCAAGTGTTGTGGTTAGTTCACCTATCGCTAGGGCAAGAGAGACAGCTTCAATAATCGCGTCGAAGTTAGGCATTCCAGTTGAGACGCATGATGACATTGCTGAGATTGCCTTTGGCGATTGGGATGGACACACCAATCAAGAAGTGGCAGCTAATTGGTCAGCGCTCTATGACCAATGGCGAGGAGACGTAAGGATCTCTCCACCAGGTGGCGGGGAGTCGTTAGAAGAGTTTGACGTTCGAGTAAACAAAGGAATCTCAGCGATACTCGACAAGCATGAAGGCAAAACTGTAATTGTTGTGGCTCACGTCATGCCTATCAGGGGATTCATAAAGAAGGCTATTGATGCCACTTGGCCTGCATACTGGAGAACCAGCATTGCTCCTTGTTCAATAAGTGTCATCAGGTTCTGGGGCGATGAAGCAGCTGAGATTTCGGTAGTGAATCAAACCAATCACCTCTAGGGCTATCTTGCCTCAGCCTTCTCGATTACTCTTGAGTTGGAAGGGTCGGCTAGACGGTCGCGGTAGCGCAAGCTAACGAGGAACGTCCGGGCTCCACATAGCAGAGTGGTGGGTAACACCCACTCGGTGTAAACCGCAAGAAAGTGCAACAGAGAGTAGACCGCCACGCAAGTGGTAAGGGTGAAACGGTGGTGTAAGAGACCACCAGCGTTTTAGGTAACTAAGACGGCTAGGTAAACCTCGCTCGGAGCAAGGTCATACAGAAGGCGTTTGAGAGCAGCTAGTTCAAGTCTTCGGGTAGACCGCTTGATGGCATTGGTAACAATGTCGCTAGATAGATGACCGTCACCGCAAGGTACAGAACCCGGCGTATCGGCCGACCCCTCCACTAATCAGTAGTGTGCTTTTTTGCCCAGTAGGCAGCACCAAGTATTCCAGCACTATTTCTATTGGTTGCTGGAACAATCCTGGTCTTGAGTTTTAGTAGCGGCAGGAATTGCTCATGTTCCTTGGAGACACCGCCACCAACGATAAATAGATCCGGAGTTAGATAAGCCTCGAGCTTGCCAAAGTACTTCTGTAGACGCTGAGCCCACTGATCCCAAGATAACCCTTCTCTTTCCTTAGCTAAGTAGGCTGCCTTCGACTCGTAGTCAACACCATCTATTTCCAGGTGGCCAAGTTCTGCATTAGGAATTAGTTTGCCGTTGTAAATCAGAGCCGTGCCAATGCCGGTACCTAGAGTCACCACTACAACTAAACCTTTAGTATTCTTAGCTGCCCCATACTTTGCCTCTGCTAAGCCAGCTGCATCAGCATCATTCAATACGTGAACAGTTCGTTTCAGTTCTTTTTCAAACAACCTATCTGCATCCAAATCAATCCATTCTTTGGATACATTTGCTGCTGACTTGGTAACTCCATCTTTCACAACTGCTGGAAAACAAATTCCTACCGGTAAGCCGGCGGCTTTTGGTAGGTGTGAATTCAAATCACGAAGAACAGCCGCTATCTCCTTAGGCGAACCACCTTCGGGAGTTGCGTATCTGAGCCTCTCGCTTAGAAGTGTGCCTGTTCGAACATCCACTAAGGCTCCCTTTATTCCAGTGCCACCGATGTCTATGCCTATTGCTTTCTTTGCCATGATCTCTCCTTAAGCCAATGTCAAAATTTCTGCACCTGTTTCAGTTACAACAAGTGTGTGTTCAAATTGTGCTGTGATGCTCTTGTCTTTTGTTACAACGGTCCAACCATCTGGCCACATCTCCCAAAGGTGTGTGCCAAGAGTGAGCATGGGTTCAATAGTGAAAACCATGCCCACTTTCATTTCATCTGAATACATTGGGGCAGAATCAAAGTGCGGGATGATAAGCCCACTGTGAAAGCTCTCACCAATTCCATGTCCAGTGAAATCTCTTACTACTCCGTAACCAAATCTCTTTGCGTATGACTCGATTGCTCGCCCGATGAGATTTACCGATCGACCTGGGGCAACAACAGCAATACCTCTAGCAAGTGCCTCTTTGGTACGAGTAATTAGATCTGCTATCTCTGGTTTTACCTCGCCAACCATGAAAGTTTGATTACTGTCACCGTGATATCCGTCTATGTACGCTGTGATGTCAATGTTAACGATGTCACCGTCTTGTAACACAGTGTCGTCAGGAATACCGTGACAGATAACTTCATTCACTGACGAACAAATCGACTTTGGGTATCCTCGGTAGCCGAGTGTAGAGGGATAGGCACCGTTATCAATCAAGAACTGGTGAGCTATTTTGTCTAATTCATCTGTGGTTAATCCAGCTTTAGCGTTTTTAACCACCAATTCGATAGCTTGAGCGGCGATCTTTCCTGAGTGCCTTATCTTCTCGATTTGTTCTGGAGTTTTGACATCTGTGCCAGTGAACTTAGCGGGCATAGGCTTTCCGACATACTCAGGTTTCGCTATGGAAGAAGGAACAGGAAGTTTGGGGGAGACGCGACCTGGAATCAGGTATCCAGTCTTGGCGTCTCTAGGCATACACCCAATACTAAGTAAGCACTGTGAGTATGCTGAGAAGTGAAACACATAAGGAGCCAAGAAATTAGCGATGAGCAGAAGCCAGAGTTTTGGTTCAACACCAAAACCAACAGCGTTGAAGAAGGCAAACAGGACCTAGCTCTATATCGAATTGGCCCATTTGCTACCCGTCTAGAAGCTCAAAATGCCCTTCAAACCCTAAAAGCACGAAGTGACGCTTGGACCGAGGAAGACGAGCAAGACAAAGATCAATAGAGCCTGTGTGAGTTACCCGTGTGAGTTCTCTTCGGTAGGAAAAGCGCCTTCTGCAACTTCGCTTCGATAAGCCGAGGCGGCCGAAAGTAGAGCGGTGCGCATGTCGGCATACTGCTTCACAAACTTGCGTGGTTTACCTGGGTAGAGCCCTGCGAAGTCTGTCCAAACCAAGATTTGACCGTCTGTTCCAGATCCAGCTCCGATACCAATGGTCGGTATGTGTAAATTGTTTGTCAGTTCCGTAGCTAGTTTGGCTGGCACTAGTTCTAGCACGACCGCAAATGCTCCAGCTTCCTGAACTGCTAATGCGTCATCAATCAGTTCTTTGGCAGTATCTCCTCTGCCCTGTACTTTTGCCCCGCTTAGCGAATGCACACTCTGTGGGGTAAAGCCAATGTGAGCCATAACAGGTATGCCTGCTATGACCAGTGCCTTGATTTGTGGAGCGCTTCGAGTTCCCCCCTCGAGTTTCACAGCGCTCGCCCCTGAGAGCTTCATCAGTCTGATTGCATTTGTGAGCGCATCCTCTGGCCCAGTTTCGTAACTACCGAAAGGCATATCCACAACGACTAGTGCTCTCTTTGCTGCTCTACTTACTGCTCTGCCGAATGGAATCATTTCGTCGATGGTTATCGGCAGAGTGGTTTCGTGGCCAAGTACGTTATCGGCAGCAGAGTCGCCAACCAGAAGAACATCGATACCAGCCTCATCGAAGATGCCACTGGTCAGCGAGTCATAAGAAGTCAGGCAAGAGAATTTACGGTTGGTTTGTTTGAACTCAAGAAGTGTTCCTGTTCTAACAACCTTTGGAGTAATCTCGTGCATTTGTTATCCCTTGTATCTATTGGTGATAGGTAATCTTCTGTCACGGCCGAAAGCCATGCCGGTAATTTTAGGACCGATGGCTGACTGGCGTCTTTTCCACTCAGCTCGATCGACCAGTGTTAGCACTCTATTGACCATTTCCTCATCAAAACCGTATCCAACTATCTCAGCTGAAGATTTTCTTCTGTTGATGTAGGCATCCAAAATGCCATCGAGGACATCGTATGGAGGTAGTGAATCTTGGTCTACTTGGTTAGGTCTAAGTTCTGCCGAGGGAGCCTTATCAATCGAGTTCTGCGGAATAGGTTCAATCTCACCACGGGACTTCGCGTATTCGTTGCGCCATTTTGCTAATTCCCAAACCAGTGTTTTCTCAACGTCTTTCAAGGGGTTGTAGCCACCGACAGTATCGCCATAGATGGTTGAGTAGCCAACAGCTAGTTCTGTTTTATTTCCAGTGGTAAGTGTCAGGTGTCCATCTTTGTTGCTCAATGCCATGAGAATGACTCCACGCACTCTGGCTTGAAGGTTCTCTACCGATAGACCTTCTAGCTCTAGCTGTGTTTCGAAAGGAGAAACTAAATCTGCAATTGGTTGAACCTGGTAGTTCATCCCTCTTCGCTGAGCTAGGTCCAAAGCATCATCTTTTGAGTGATCCGATGAATAGATACTTGGCATTGAAACTCCAAAAACGTTCTCAGCACCAATTGCATCTGCAGCGATAGTTGCACAGATAGCTGAATCAATTCCGCCACTCAAACCTAAGACCACTGATTTGAACGCGTTCTTCCGACAGTAGTCTCTAAGGCCAAGAACTAACGCATTCCAGGTTTGCCAGTTATCGTTTGGCTTGGTGAGGTGATGCTCGTCAACAACTCGCAGCTTGTCCTTGGCTTCGATATCGATGCAGACTAAATCTGCTTTGAATTGTTTGAGGCGGGCAACCATTCTTGCTTGGCTATCGACCATGATGCTGTCGCCATCGAAGACTAAATCGTCTTGACCGCCAACAAGGTTGATATAAGCGGCTGCACAATTATGTTTTTTGGCTAGATCTGAGACAAGCTTTAGTCGAGTGTCGTTCTTATCTATTTCAAAAGGTGAGCCATTAAGAATTAGGACAACATCTGTATTTGCTTTGCCGAGGTGGGAAACTGGACCACCTGCTTGCCATATGTCTTCGCAAATGACAGTTGAGAAGTTCAAACCTTTGTGCTTGAAGGTTAAAAGTTCGTTTCCTGAAACAAAGGTTCGGTATTCATCAAAAACTGAGTAGTTAGGTAGATGGTGTTTCGAGTACCTTCCAATGACCTCACCTTCGAGTAGCACAGACGCGCTGTTGTGTGCGATGGCCCAACCAGTTTGGTCCTGCGCCGAGGCCATAGAAGGGTGTCCAATGACTACGGCGATGTGACTAAGAGATTTGCTTTTGAGTTCAATTGCTAGGTTTCTAACCATAAGTTCAGCATCAAGAATGAAAGACTCTCTGGTTGCCAGATCTTCGATTGGATAGCCAGTTATCGACATTTCACCAAAGACCACAATGTCGGCTTCTCGATCTGCTGCATCCTGCACCACAGCCAAAATTCCCTGAAGATTGCCCTTGAGGTCACCCACAACCGGGTTGGTTTGAGCTAGTGCTAGGCGAACATTAGGCATAACCACTAGCCTAGTAGCAGGCAATTGAAAGGTTTTCCCATGGATAAGCAGCGTGATTTCGTACTTCGTACGATCGAAGAGCGAAACGTCAAGTTTGTAAGGCTTTGGTTTACTGACGTAGCTGGCACACTGAAGTCCGTTGCTATCGCTCCAGCAGAGATTGAAGGAGCATTTGCCGAGGGCATTGGCTTTGATGGCTCAGCTATTGAAGGTCTCTCTAGGTCTTATGAAGCCGATATGTTGGCTCAACCAGACCCCTCCACCTTTCAGATTCTGCCTTGGCGTGGCGAAATCGAGCCAACTGCCCGCATGTTTTGCGACATCACCACTCCAGACGGAGTCCCAGCCGCTGCAGACCCTAGAAACGTACTTCGCAGGGCGCTGGATAAGGCGGCCAGCATGGGCTTTTCCTTCTACATCCACCCAGAGATAGAGTTCTACCTTCTCAAGTCGTCTCAGATAGGCCCTGAGGGCCCTATCCCTGTTGATAAAGCAGGCTACTTCGACAATGTGCCTGGTGGAACAGCCAACGACTTCAGAAGAAGAGCAGTTAACATGCTTGAGCAGTTGGGTATTTCAGTTGAATTCAGCCACCACGAAGGTGGTCCAGGACAGAACGAGATCGACCTTCGCTATGCAGATGCTCTAACAATGGCCGACAACATCATGACCTTTAGAACTGTTATCAAAGAAGTTGCCATCGAACAGGGTGTTTATGCAACATTCATGCCTAAGCCTTTTACCGAGCACCCAGGTTCTGGAATGCACACTCACATGTCGCTCTTCGAAGGTGACACTAACGCTTTCTTCGATCCATCAGGCGAATACCAGATGTCAAAGACCGCAAAAAGTTTCATGGCTGGCATCCTTCGTCACGCTCCGGAGATCACAGCTGTGACCAATCAGTTTGTGAACTCATATAAAAGACTTTGGGGTGGCGGCGAAGCTCCATCATTTGTTTGTTGGGGCCACAATAACCGTTCAGCACTAATCAGAGTTCCTTTATACAAACCAAACAAGGGAAACTCTGCACGAATGGAATATCGAGCCATTGATTCAGCGGCTAACCCTTACCTGTCTTATGCACTGTTGTTATCAGCAGGACTTAAAGGAATCGAAAATAACTACGAGCTACCTGCTGAAACTGAAGATAACGTTTGGGATCTATCTGATTCAGAACGCAGAGCTATGGGTATCCAGTCCTTGCCGCAGAGCCTAGATCACGCTATCCGCTTACTGGAAGAATCAGAGCTAGCTGCTGAAGTTCTAGGAGAACAGGTATTCAGCTATGTTCTTGCTAACAAGCGCAAGGAGTGGAGTGACTATCGCTCACAGGTAACTCCTTACGAATTGAAGACCAACCTCGAAGTTCTCTAATGGCCACAGCAAGATCTAATGGCTTGCTGGCAGGTCTTGCCAAATATGGGTTCATTGAACTTGAGAGCACCATCGGCAAACTAGATGAACTTGTTTCGCTTGTTGGGGATAGTGGCAGGTCAGCTTTAGCATCGCTGGGTAAATCTGTCAGTCCTGATCAAGCACTCGATTATCTAATTCGACTCTCACGTGAGAACAAAGTTGCAGTCAAAAAGTTACTGAGCAAAGAAGAAACTGCGCTCAGGCTATGCAAGCTCACAGGCGCGTCTGCTGCTCTTGCTGACTTTGTTGTTGTGAATCCATCAATACTGAAAGAATTCGAGAAGGAGCAGAAACTTCTAAGTAAATCTGACTACATTCAGATTCTTGTAAGTTCAATTATTGATACCTCAATAACTCACCAGGCTCAAGTAACTAATCTTCGTAAGGCTTATCGAGGTGAACTTACCAAGATAGCAATTTTCGATACTTCAGCACTTGATCCAATCTTGGTCCAGCCAAGAGTATCTCTCGCTCTGGCAGATATTGCAGCAGCTGCTCTAGAAGCTGGTCTTGTGATTGGGCGAAGAGAACTAACTGAGACAAATGACTTTGGAACATTCACTAAGGAAGAAGTTGAAGATACCAGGCTTGCTGTTATTGGTATGGGTAAAGGGGGAGCAGGGGAACTGAACTATATCAGCGATGTTGATGTTATTTATGTGGCTGAATCATCAAATGAGAATCTAGAGACTTCTCGAATGCTAGAGATTGCTACCAAGCTCGCTACAAGAATGATGCGAGCCATGGATGCAACTAACTCAGAGCCTGCATTGTGGCAAGTTGATGCCAACCTGCGTCCAGAAGGAAAAGCTGGAGCTCTCGTTCGAACACTAGATTCACACTCAAGTTATTACTCCAGGTGGGCCGAGAACTGGGAGTTCCAGGCTTTGCTAAAAGCAAGGCCTATGGCTGGGGATAAAGATCTTGGTAAAGCCTACTTCAACGCAATGAATCCTCTTGTATGGCAATCCACCCAACGCGAGAACTTTGTTGAATCAGTTCAGAAGATGCGTGAGAGAGTAAGTGGAAATATTCCTGCAGATGAAGTTGATCGACAAATCAAACTTGGTCCGGGTGGACTTAGAGACATTGAATTCACTGTTCAGTTGTTACAACTTGTTCACGGTAGAAGTGATGAAACCGTTCGCTCTCCAGACACTCTTACTGCAATTGAGGAACTTTCTAAGGGAGGATACATTGGCAGATCTGAAGCTGCTGAATTCTCTGCTCACTATAAGTTCCTAAGAGTTCTAGAGCACAGGATTCAAATGTCCAAGATGAGAAGAACTCATCTCATGCCAGTTGAAGAAGATGCTCAACGTGCCATTGCTCGCGCAGTGAATCTTGATTGGACTGCTGATGATCTGTTAACTCGTTGGTCTGAAGTCAAACATCAAGTTCGCGCGTTGCACCAAAAGATCTTCTATCGTCCACTACTAGCAGCTGTATCAAAAGCTAATGATGGTTTGGAGATCTCAAGCGAGCAAGCCTTGGATCGGTTGTCTGCTATTGGTTACAGGAATCCAGAAGGTGCTTTGCAACACATCAGAGCTCTTACCTCTGGGTTATCTAGAAGAGCGCAGATTCAAAGACAATTACTTCCAGTGCTACTGCAATGGTTCTCTGAAGGAACAGATCCTGATTCAGCACTTGTTGCATTCAGACGGCTGAGTGAAAACCTAGGTGAGTCACACTGGTATCTAAGAATGCTTAGAGATAGTTCAGGAGCAGCGGAGCGACTTAGTATTGCTCTATCAAACAGTCGTTTGGCTACTGCACTTCTAGAACTAATTCCAGAAGGTGCTGCCTGGTTTGAAGAACCCGAGGCTCTTAGGCCTTCTTCGTTAGCAAATCTCAATGAACAATCAGAGTCATTAGCTGCAAGACACAAAGACATCGATGAGCTTGCTAGGTCGATCAGGCACATCCGCAGAAGAGAAACTCTTCGCCTATCTCTAGGTTCAGTCGTAGGTGAACTAAACATCGCTCAGGTTTCTCAAGGCTTATCTGATCTGTCTGAGTGGTATTTACGAGCGCTAACTGATGCGGTTGTTGTTTCGCTACAAGTCAACGGTGAGTTTTCCAATGATGTGCTTGACTTTGGAATAGTGGCGATGGGTCGCTTCGGAGGTCAAGAACTAGGGTTTGGTAGCGATGCTGATCTGATGTTTGTTTATAAGTTAGTAAACAGCGAAGAGTCTGAAGCAGCACAGAAATCAGCAGAAAAAGTTATCTCTGAACTTCACCGTTTAGTCAAAGATCCACAGCTCGAGTTTGAAATAGACATGGAGCTAAGACCTGAAGGAAAGAACGGCTCTGTTGCCCGCTCAGTTGACTCTTACAAGGCCTACTACAGTCGTTGGGGAGATATTTGGGAGAACCAGGCCCTTCTTCGGGCGAGAATGATCTATGGGGGAGACCAGCTTGTTTCTGAGTTCAATGAGGTTATTGACGAGTATCGTTACCCAGAAACACTTGAACTCAAGTCCATTGTTGAGATTAGAAGAATCAAAGCTCGCATGGAAAATGAGAGACTGCCTCAAGGAGCAGACCCTAAACGTCATCTGAAGCTAGGTCGTGGCTCACTCAGTGACATCGAATGGTTGGTTCAGTTACTCCAGCTAAAGCACGGCAGTCAATTCCCAAGCATTAGAACACCTAAAACTCTTGATGCATTAGTTGCACTTGTTGAAAGTGAACTGATAGCGGAACACGATGCCAGAGTGCTGTCTGAAGCTTGGACACTCGCTAGCCGTGTTAGGTCAGCTGGTGTGTTGTGGTCAAACAAAGTTTCTGATGTTCTATCAATTGACAGAAGACAGCTTGAAGGCATGGCAAGGATTCTTGAATACCCAAGAGGCTCTGCTAGTGCGCTTGAAGAGGACTACCTCGCTCATACCCGCAGAGCCAGACAAGTCTTTGAGCGTATCTTCTACGTTTAAATAAGAATGCGGGCCATCAAAAGATGACCCGCAATCTTTTAGAAACTAAACGCCGTAGTAAAGCTCGAACTCATATGGGTGAGGTCTTTGAGCAAATGGCTTGATTTCCTTCTCGCGCTTGTAGTCAATCCAGGTTTCGATTAGATCCTTGGTGAACACATCGCCTTGAAGTAGGTACTCGTGGTCTGCTTCTAGTGCCTGAAGAACTTCTTCTAGAGATCCTGGCACCTGAGGGATGTTCTTTGCTTCCTCTGGTGGCAATTCGTATAGGTCCTTGTCTACCGGAGCGTGTGGCTCAATACGGTTCTTGATTCCATCAAGACCCGCCATCAGCATTGCAGCAAAGCCTAGGTAGGCGTTACCTGAAGCGTCAGGTGCACGGAACTCGATTCGCTTTGCCTTCGGGTTAGTACCAGTCATTGGGATACGAATGGCAGCTGATCGGTTACCTGCTGAGTAAACAAGGTTTACTGGAGCTTCGAAGCCAGGAACTAGACGACGGTAACTGTTAACGGTTGGGTTAGTGAATGCAAGAAGGCTTGGAGCGTGCTTCAGTAGACCACCGATATACCAACGAGCTAGATCTGATAGACCACCGTAACCATTCTCGTCATAGAACAATGGCTTGCCGTCTTTCCATAGCGACTGGTGAACGTGCATACCTGAACCGTTGTCACCAAAAAGTGGCTTCGGCATGAAGGTTGCTGTCTTGTTGTAGTTGTATGAGGTGTTCTTCACGATGTACTTGAACTTCAAAACATCGTCTGCGGACTGAACCAAAGTGTTGAAGCGGTAGTTGATCTCACATTGACCAGCAGTTCCAACTTCGTGGTGGCTGCGCTCAACTACTAGTCCAGCCTTTTCTAGGTTTAGAACAATCTCGTCACGGATATCCGCTAGGTGATCAACTGGGGACACTGGGAAGTAACCACCCTTGTAAGGAGTCTTGTTACCTAGGTTACGGCCACCATCTGATTCGAATTCGCGAGCTGAGTTCCAAGCACCTTCGATTGAATCGACGAAGTGGTAGGCGGTATTTGATTTCGTTTCGTAGCGCACTTCATCAAAGATAAAGAATTCTGCTTCTGGAGCGAAGAATGCTGTGTCAGCAATACCTGTTGAGGTTAGATACGCTTCAGCCTTTTTGGCAACCTGACGTGGGTCACGGTGGTAAATCTCACCGTTACGTGGGTTGTAGATGTCGAAGTTGATGATCAGAGTCTTCTCGACTCTAAAAGTGTCAAGGTAAGCAGTGGTTACATCAGGAATCAACTGCATGTCTGATTCGTGAATAGATGCGAAGCCACGGATTGAGGAAGCGTCAAATAGCTGTCCGTTGACGAAGAAGTCTTCATCGATTTGGCTCACTGGCAGGTTGAAGTGTTGCTGGACACCGGGTAGATCTGTGAAACGAACGTCGAGGAATTTGACATCTTCATCTTTAATGAATTTGATGACCTCGGATGCTGATTTAAACATAGGGTTAGCCCTTCAAAGGTTTTTGGGGATTGAACACTTCATTGCGCTCCACTTAACTTTATAGGGCTTGGGGTGGCGTTCTTGCCAATCAATGTTTCGGGATTGTAAAACTTATAAACCTACTGAATTCGGCGGGAGGCCTTCATCTTGGTAGGGTCAATGCCTTTAGGGATAGGAAGTCCTGAGCGGCTGTCGATCGAGGCTAGACGGTTCTGCACTGCAGTAATTTCAGCACGGTTCAGGGTGCGCTTTAGTTTAGCTACCTTCTTGTGAAGTTGCCCCAGAGGAACCCCGTCGCCGTTCTGAGCGCTAAAAAAAGTGTGAACTGTAACTCCAGATGCCAATCGCTGTACTTTCCGACGCTCTTCTTCCAGCATGGCTTTAGCGCTGGTAGATGATCCTTCGGCCATGAGAACTACTCCAGCTGGTCCAACAATGCGGAATACCATGTCCTTAGTTCTGGCGTTGACTGCGACCGGCTGGTTAGAGCCTTTCCAGCGCTTGCGCGTCAAAGTTCCTACCGTAATTGAGACTCGACCAGGTTCGTTCTCATATCGTTTGAAGATGGCTGAGTTAGCTCGTCTGGTCATAGTTAGCAAAAGGGTGAGGTAGCCGGTAACGATTCCCAACACGGCCCAAATGATGATTCCCAAAAATGTGAAACCAGATATGAAGGCACCAACAGTAAGAATCACTAGGAACATTAGTGAACCAAAGAGAATTCCAAGCGGAACAGCTTTAGGGTCAGCCTCTTTCAGGAACTTCAGCTGATCTCTGAACTGAGAGAACAGACCATTGCCCTTAGGTTTACGTACTTTTTCCTTTTTCGCCATTGTTATGCCTTTTCGTCGTCTCTATTTTACCGCTTGGCTAAAGCCATCTTTGGCAGCGGCTTCAGCTAGGTGCTGCAGGTGCTCAGGAATGGTGTCGCCACGTTTGATCATGCTTTGAGCCCAGAGCCTGCCGGCTCTGTAGCTACTTCTAACTAGTGGTCCACTCAGTACTCCAAGGTAGCCCATCGATTCAGCTATCTCTTTTAGTTCAACGAACTCTTGAGGCTTTACCCAACGTGATACTGGGTGGTGTCTTACTGTTGGACGAAGGTACTGGGTAATGGTGATGATGTCAGTTCCAGCGTCGTATAGATCTTGCAGCGCCTGGATAACTTCAGGGATTTCTTCGCCCATACCTAGAATCAAGTTGCTCTTGGTAACCATGCCAGCATTTCTACCCTGGGTGAGAACATCTAGAGACCGGTCGTAGGTAAAAGCTGGTCGGATTTGTTTGAAAATCCGAGGAACGGTTTCAACATTGTGAGCAAATACCTCTGGCTTTGCATCAAAAATCTTTTGAAGTAGTTCTGGTTTGCCGGAGAAATCCGGGATAAGAATTTCAACTCCTGTACCAGGGGATTGCTTGTGTATCTGACGAATAGTTTCGGCATACAGCCATGAACCTTCATCTGGGAGATCGTCTCTCGCTACACCGGTAACAGTTGCATAGCGCAAGGCCATCTTCTTTACGGATTGGCCAACTCTTCTAGGTTCATCAGGATCAAGATTCGCTGGCTTTCCAGTGTCGATCTGGCAGAAGTCGCATCTTCTAGTGCATTGGGCACCACCGATAAGGAAAGTAGCTTCGCGATCTTCCCAGCATTCAAATATGTTTGGGCAGCCTGCTTCTTGGCACACAGTGTGTAGACCTTCGGTCTTTACTAACGAGTGAAGGGCTTGATACTCGGGTCCCATTTTGGCTTTGGTTTTGATCCATTCAGGTTTTCTCTCGATTGGCACTTCTGCGTTACGTGCCTCGACTCTGAGCATTCTCTTAGGTGCTACAGGTTCTTCACTCATATCAGCACCCTTTCAATCTCGTTGAGCCTTCTTTGGATAACCTCTGCGGCCATGCTTGGTGTTACTTCACGCTGAAGCAACTTGCTTATCGTACTCGTAGCCGCATCCTTGATGCCGCAGGCAATGATTGTTTCGTAAGGATCCAGAGAGTTATTGCAGTTTAGGGCGAAACCGTGCATCGTAACTTTCTCTGCTACCCGAATACCGATTGCAGCGATTTTTACATGAGTGTCACCTACTGGAGCCCACACCCCTGAGCGGCCCTCAACTCTCTCAGTGTGGAGACCTAGCTCTGCGATTGAATCAATCAGAACCTGCTCAAGCCATCTGACATAGCCAACAACATCAATCGGCTCAGGAAGTCTCATGATTGGGTAGCCAACAAGCTGACCGGGTCCATGCCATGTGATCTTTCCACCTCTATCAACATCGATAACAGGAGTTCCATCCACTGGTCGTTCTTCATCTTCAGTTCTTTTGCCAGCTGTATACACGCCATCATGTTCGAGAAGTAATACAGTGTTTGGTCTTAGGCCACTTGCTACTTCTGAGTGAACATCTCTTTGGATGTCCCAAGCCCTCTGATAGTCCACAAAATTGGGGGCTAAACCTAACACTTCAAACTCGGGCATGGTTCAATTCTAAATCCTCTCCACAGGACGAAGTGACCTAAAGAAGTCAACAGAGCCAAACAGCTTGAGCGACCAAAGAAACACGGCAACCCAGAATTGAAAGATGTTTCGAGCCAGTAAGCCATCATTGAGGCACTTTGCTGTCCTAGAGCGAGAACTTCGAACTGTTGCAGGGTCAGTATGGGCGGTTCAGGACCGAAGAAATCCGTTACGGAAACAGTATCTGTTTGTCCCTACGAAGGTAAGCTCATGGCCCATTTGGGTTGTTAGGTTGGAGTTCTTAGAGCCAACACCGACGAGACTCCGCAACGGAAAGGTTGCACTGTTACTGAGTTCACCAGACGCCTCTTTGGTTCGCTCTACCTTCAGAAGTAGTACTAAGAATTCGAGAGTCAAGCTCAATGCATTGACAGGCTTCGAATTGACGCAAAAAGCCAAGCGCAGAATGCCACGAGTTCTAATACCGATAATGGCTGTTGCATGTTCGTGCCTTTGGTTCATTCCAAGAGACAGTTCAGTTGCGACACAGACAGAAGTGCCAATAGTTTCCAGGCCAAAGGTTGACCTCTGTAGGACAACTGTTTATAAGGGATCTGAAATCGTCGGGGTAATCGCTCGCTATGAATCGATTGAGTTAGCGGGGCAAGAGTTCAAAATTGCAGACATCAAACGTTTAGGCGGCTTAGTTCAAATCAAAGCAAAGCGCTTGTGTGACAAAAGATATTTCAGATTTGATTCTTGGTCTGAGGGTAAGAAGCTTCGCGTGGAGCGAGTTTATTAGAACCCAAAGTTAGCTTGGAAATCCGCTTCTTCCAAACGAGCCTTAACATCCACTAAGAATCTACTTGCGTCTGCACCGTCGATAATTCTGTGATCGTAGGAAAGAGCAAGGTAAACCATGCTGCGAATCGCAATACTGTCTTGACCATTTTCATCTGTGACCACAACTGGACGCTTAGCAACTACACCAGTGCCCAAGATTGCAGACTGAGGTAAGAATACGACTGGTGTATCAAAGAGTGCGCCTCTAGATCCTGTGTTGGTAAGAGTGAACGTTCCACCTGATAACTCGTCTGGCTTGAGTTTGTTCTCACGTGTTCTAGAAGCCATGTCAGCAATCTGCTGAGCAATATCTCCCAGGCTCAGTGATGCTGCATCTCTGATGACCGGGGTCAGAAGGCCACGTTCGGTATCAACAGCAAAGCTAATGTTCTCGGTAGCGTGATAAACGATGTTATCGCCATCAATAGCTGCGTTAATCTTTGGGTGAGCCCGCAGTGCCTCTGCAGCTGCCAAGAAGAAGAACGGCATGAAGTTAAGTTTCACGCCAGTCTTCGCAGTGAATTCTGCTTGGACCTTGGTACGTAACTGAGCAATCTTGGTTACATCCACTTCGACAAAAGTGGTTAACTGCGCACTTGAGACCATAGAGGCTACGGCGCGCTCTCCAAGTACCTTGCGAAGGCGTGACATCGGCTCAACAGTGCCACGAAGTGCTGACGTTGCTGGAACATGTGCAGCGACAGGTGTTGAGATCTGAGTTGAAGCACCACTTGCAGCGACAACAACATCTTCTCTACGAATACGTCCACCGACACCAGTGCCTGAAACAGTGGCAAGGTTAACACCAGATTCAGCAGCAAGTTTTCTAACCAAAGGCGTTACGTAACTAGCGTCTGAATTTGATTCCACCTGAGCCTGAGGAGCAGGTACTGAAACTTGAGGAGTGAATACTGGAAGTGCTGCTGGGGGAGCAACTGGAGTTGTTACCTGTGGAGTAAACACTGGAAGTGTTGGTGGAGTAACTACTGGTGCTGCTACTACTGGTGCTGCCACTGGTGCAATTGGTTCCGCAACTACAGGGGCTACAGGAGCTTGAGCAACTGGTGCACTTGCTACGGGAGCAGAGCTATCGGCTACGCCGTCTCCGACTATTGCAAGAACTGCACCCACAAGAGCAACTTCATCTTCCTGCACGAGGATCTGCTGAAGCACACCTGCAACAGGGCTAGGAATCTCTGTATCGACCTTATCTGTTGATACTTCAACTAGTGGCTCGTCGATGGCAACTGTGTCGCCGATCTTCTTGAGCCAGCGTGTGACAGTTCCTTCGGTGACTGATTCACCTAGTGCTGGAAGTTTTACTTCACTCATTATTTACTCCTTGTAAGCAATCTCTAGTTTAGGCGTGTGCGTGCAGTGGCTTGCCAGCCAAGGCCATGTGTGCTTCGCCAATGGCTTCGTTCATTGTTGGGTGTGCGTGAACAAGTGAAGCAACCTCTTCAGGGAATGCTTCCCAGTTCACGATGAGTTGAGCTTCACCAATCTGCTCACCAACTCGAGTTCCGATCATATGGATACCAACGATGGGTCCGTTGTTGCGACGAATTAGCTTGACGAAACCAGCAGTACCAAGGATCTGGCTCTTACCGTTCCCACCAAGGTTGTATTCGTAAACAGAAATGTTGTCCTGTCCATAAATCTCAGCCGCCTTTGCCTCTGTCACACCGACAGATGCAATCTCAGGCTCAGAGTAAGTGACCTTCGGAATGCCTAGTTCGTCAATTGGAGCTGGTCTTAGACCGGCAATCTCCTCAGCAATGAAGATTCCTTGCTGGAAACCACGGTGAGCTAGTTGTAGCCCTGGAACAATGTCTCCGGCTGCATAAACTCCTGGAACCGATGTTTCAAGTCTTTCGTTGGTTAGCACATAGCCGCGGTCCATCTTGATGCCGTTTTCCTCATAGCCAAAGCCTGCGGTGTTCGGTCCACGACCTACTGCAACCAACATAAGTTCGCCGTCAAAGGTTTCACCGTTTTCAAGAGTTGCAACTACACCCGTAGCACTCTGTTGAACACCTTGGAATCGAACACCAGTTTTGAAGTTGATGCCACGCTTACGGAAAGCTCGTTCCATAGCTTTGCTCACGGAGGCGTCCTCGTTTGGAACTAGAGTTGGAAGACCTTCGATGATGGTTACATCAGTACCGAATGAACGCCAGATAGATGCGAACTCAACACCAATAACTCCACCACCTAGAACGATCACTTTGCTAGGAACGAAGTCAAGTTGAAGGGCGTGTTCAGATGTGATGACCCGTCCACCAATTTCTAACCCAGGCAGTGTCTTGCTGTATGAACCGGTCGCTAGAAAGATGTTCTTACCCGTGTAAAGCTCTCCGTTAACTGAAATGGTTTTAGGAGCAACAAGTGATCCTTCACCTGATACAACAGTGATCTCTTTTGCTGCAACTAGACCGGTAAGACCTTTGAATAGGCGGTCCACGATGCCATCGCGATACTTATTTACCTGAGGCATGTCGATACCTTGGAAGGTGGCCTGAACTCCAACTGCTCCAGCATCCCGAGTCACGTCCGCAACTTCTGCTGAGTGAAGGAGTGCTTTAGTTGGAATACAACCGCGGTGCAAGCAGGTTCCACCAAGCTTGTCTCGCTCTATCAGTGCAACAGACAGACCTAGCTGTGAACTGCGCAGGGCGGCGGCATAGCCACCACTTCCGCCACCAAGGATTACGACGTCAAAATTGTACTCGGCCAATTTAGCTCCTCAAAGCATGTTGTTTGGATAAGGTTTCGTTATAAAGATTACTAGAAGACTATTTCTTCTGTGTCGCTACCATTTGTTCAGCAACAGTCACAAGGGTTCGAACCATTGAACCTGTCGCACCCTTGACTGTATAACCATAGGGCGCTAGGTCATTGTTGGCTGCGGTGGCGAAGTCTAAGTGAGCCCAGTTGAGTCGATCTTTACCTTTAGTGGAAGCTAATCCAACGAATTCCCTTAGGAACAGACCCCCAACTAGCATGCTGCCAGCAGGATTACCCAAGCGAGAGTTCACAAAGTCGGCAACATCAGATTTAAGTAGGTCAAATAGCTCTTCGGCTAGTGGCATGTGCCAAACCAGTTCTCCTGCTGCGCTTGCCGCCTTCTCAACTGCAGCAACTGCTTTGTCCTCACCCATTAGACCTGTGTATCGGTTTCCTAACGCGACTCTTGCCCCTCCGGTAAGAGTTGCTATGTCGATCATTAGATCTGGCTTCAGTTCGGAAGCCAAGATCAAGCCATCAGCCATGACTAATCGTCCTTCAGCGTCGGTATTGATAACTTCAACAGTCTTGCCGTTTCGGAAAGTTATAACATCGGTAGGTCGAGTGGCGGATCCAGATGGCATGTTCTCAGCGATACACATGAACGCTGTTACTTTGATTTGAAGACCTAGTCGCGCAATTGCCAATGTAGCTTGCGCAATGGTCGCAGCTCCCGCCATGTCGTACTTCATACCAAGAATTCCAAGTGGTGGCTTGAGCGAGATACCACCGGTATCAAAAGTGATTCCTTTGCCAACTAGAGCTAGGTGAGACTTAGCCTTTGCAGGTGCGTATGTGATTTTTACCATTCTTGGACCGCGAACTGAACCTTGGCCTACAGAAAGAATTCCGATGCATTTTTCTTTGGCTAATTTCTTCTCGTCCCAGATCTCAACTGTTACCCCTGGAATTTTTGACTGAGACTCTACAATCTCGGCAAGTTTTGCAGGATACAAATCATTACCTGGAGTGTTTACCAGGTCTCTTGTTGCGTTAAGTGCATCTGAAAGAATTTTTAGTCGATCGAGATCGATCTTAGATACAGACTTGCTCGAGACCAGGTGAACTGTCTTGAGAGTTGCAGGTTGGCTGCCGCTTGATTTGTACTTAGTAAATTCGTATTGAACTATTGCAATACCTTCTAGTAAAGCGAGTGCTATTTCAGATGTTGAGATTGGAATGTCAACAGTGATGGTCTTGGCATCTTTGAATTCACGTCCAATAGCGCCCCCAATTTCACGAGCCTTAGCGTGATTGCTGATGCCTTCGCCAATTCCAACAAGGCCAACCACACTACTTCCAACACTCAACCTTGAGGTGGCTTCAGAAGCGCCTGATACAGCCAATGCCTTTAGATTAAGGGTCTTCAAGCCAGCTAACTTTGCAGCTGTCCCTTGTAGCTTGGGTTCTTTACCGTCTAGACCAACGGCGTAAACAGAGATTGAATCGGTTGTTGTTATAGGAGCTACATTGCTCACTTTGTAAGAGATGGAGGTCATAGAGTCCATGTTAGCCACGCCAAAGTAGAATAGTCACATGGCACAGCCAAATTCGCTTTTCACCTTCGTAAACTCGGAGATTCTCGTCCCTGAAGGATTGCACCTGTTTGCCTCAATCTCAGGCTTTACAGATGCAGGTTCTTCACTGCAACAAATCTCTGGGCACATTCTGGGCAATCTTGAATTTGAAACTGTTGCGGTATTTAACAATGATGAGTTGTTAGATTACAGATCTAGAAGGCCGGTGATGTTCTTCGAGCAAGATCACATCGAGGACTACCAGCCAGCTACGCTAACTCTTCAGCTAGTTAGAGACGAGGTCGGAACGCAATTCCTCTTCTTGAACGGGTATGAGCCTGACTTCAAGTGGGAAGCATTTGCCTCAGCAATCGAGCAGCTTTTCGCAGTCCTTGCAATAGAGGACATGACCTGGTTACATGCCATTCCTTTTCCAATCCCGCATACCAAACCCGTCGGTGTCACGGTTTCAGGCAACCAGAAGGAAGTTATAGCGGAATACTCGGAATGGAAGCCTCGGACTCAGGTGCCTGGAAATATCATGCATCTACTTGAATACCGACTGACTCAAATCAACATACCTAGCACAGGCTTTGTTTTGCTGGTTCCGCATTACCTCTCAGACTCCGAGTATCCTCAGGCAGCTGTGGCTGGTTTAGAACTGATAAGCAGCCATCTTGGGTTGGTGTTCCCAACTGACGATCTCAGGGAAGAAGGTGACGCTTTCCTAAGAAGGCTCACTACACAAATGGCAGAAAATCAGGATCTAGCCAGAATGGTTCACAACCTCGAGTCAAGTTTTCAAAACGAGAGAGCAGCCAATGGGCTTGGTTCCGTCAAACCTCGTGAAAGAGCTATACCTGATGCGGATGAGATTGCTGCAGAACTTGAGGATTACTTAGCTAGCCACCAAAAAAATAAGATTGATAACGAAGAGGACCAAGACTGAAGCGTTCACCAACGCTGGTTCTCACAGTCGCAGGCCTAGCATATTTTCTAGCAGTCACACAACGATCATCTTTGGGTGTCGCTACTCTCACCGCTAGTGAAAGGTTCGACACTAACGCCCAACAACTGGCAACTCTCGCAGTATTCCAACTGGTGGTTTATGCTGCTATGCAAATTCCAGTAGGTATCCTGCTCGATAGATTCGGGGCAAAACTACTTCTAGGAGTTGGTGCTGCAATCATGGCTGTTGGTCAACTCATAGTTGCCTTCGCACCAGCGCTCGAATACGCAGTGCTCGGAAGAATGCTAGTTGGAATGGGAGATAGCTTCACATTCATCTCCATGATTCGAATGGTCAATGGTTGGTACAGCGGTTCAAAAGCCTCCAAGCTTCAACAGTATCTTTCGACTATCGGTCAAACAGGTCAGTTCTTTTCAGCTGTGCCGTTTTGGCTGATGCTTGAAACTCTTGGCTGGCAACCTGCCTTCGCGATAATGGCAACTGCATCGCTTTTGGTTCTGCTCTTAGTGATTTCATTCACTTCAAATGAAGCTCCTGGGACCAAACATTTAGAGGGTTCAGTATCGCTCAGAGGCGCAATAAATCAGTTGGTCGAGAATGTTAGAAATCCCGGAATACGAATGGCTTTCTGGACACACTTCTCTACCCAACCAACCACTACATCGATTTCACTGCTTTGGGCTGTTCCATATTTGGTTACTGCGGAAGGGCAATCACATGAGTTTGCGGCGCTAACACTGACACTCATGGTTGTGTTTGGGTTCGTAACTGGACCAATTATTGCTGAGATTTGTGCCAGAGCACCAGAACTCAGAACCAAACTTGTTTACTCAGTTGTTGGAAGCACAGTAGCGGCTTGGTTGGTTTTGCTTCTCGTTCCTGGGAAGGCGTCATCAGGCCTACTACTTGCTTGCTTTCTAGTAATCTCAATCGGCGGACCGGCTTCGATGGTCGCATTTGACTTCTCCAAAGACTTTGCGCCGAGGCAAAGACTTGGGTCGGCCAATGGATTTGCCAACGTGGGTGGCTTCTTGGCTACTTTCGTCATGATGTATCTGACTGGACTTGTTATCGATTTGCTTCACGATCCAGCATCTGGAGTAGATAGATATAACGTTGACAGTTTCAGGTGGGGTTTCGCAGCTCAATTCATCGTTATTGCTGTTGGAATAACTCTCTTCACAATTGAAAAGCGAAGAACTTCATTATCTTCCTCGCTTTAGGGAATAGAAGCGGAACCTTTTGGGTTTCAACACCTGTAACTACCATTTGGCTCCGTTGTCCCGTAAACATGGAATTTAGTGGCATAATCGAGACAAGACCCAGTCATTTCAGCCGATTTGACATGGGTCTTCGTAATGCCCGAAATTTCGTACTGGTCAACCTCATAGAAACTATAGGTTCTCATGGCTTCAAAACCGACTAAGGCTTCTGCTGCATCTGCGGCAAAGAAAACCGTCGCGCCTAAAGAAAAAACCAAGGCTAAAGCGACAAGCGCAACAACTAAAGGAAAAACCATCAAATCTTCACCTAGCAAAGCAACGACAGTAAAGGCAGCCAAAGCCGAAGTCAAAACTAAGTCTGTCGCCAAGAAGCCAACCGCTAAAGTCGTGGCCAAGGCAACTAAACCTGTCGCGAAAACAGCAAAACCAGTGGTAAGGGTAGCAACTAAGAAAGTTGTAGCAAAGCCAGTTGCAAAAAAAGTGGTGAAGCCTGCGGCGAAGCCAGTTGCTACCGTCAAAGCTAAGGCATCGACAAAAGCAGAGGCTAAACCTCTCTCTAAGTCCACAGTTAAGGCTCCGAAGAAGATTGCTTCACCAAAGGATATACTTCCAGCTGGAATTGATGTTGATGAAGATGAGGATGATTTAGATCCTGAGGTGCTGGTTAGCGAAGCGGAAGTAGACGTTATTGTCGCAGATGTTGAAGAGGTCATTCCAGAAGTTGAAGATGATGATGACCAACCAGTAGTTCCCGAGGGTGCTCTTGTCATTTCAAGCCGCGAAGAAGACGACATCCAGGTTCAAAGTACGAGCATCACTGGAGCAACTGCTGACCCAGTCAAAGACTACCTAAAGCAAATCGGTAAGGTTGCCTTGCTTAATGCCGAGCTTGAAGTTGAGCTCGCCAAGAGAATCGAAGCCGGACTTTTTGCTGAAGAGAAGATAGCTACAGATAAGAAGTTGAGCAAGGACATGGCTCGTGACTTGAAATGGGTTGTGAAAGATGGACAACGAGCTAAGAGCCACCTATTAGAGGCTAACCTTCGACTTGTTGTAAGCCTTGCCAAGCGCTACACCGGTCGAGGTATGCAGTTCCTTGACCTAATCCAAGAGGGAAACCTTGGACTTATTCGTGCAGTTGAGAAGTTTGACTACACCAAGGGTTATAAGTTCTCGACATATGCAACCTGGTGGATTCGACAGGCCATCACAAGAGCGATGGCAGATCAGGCGAGAACAATTCGTATTCCAGTACACATGGTGGAAGTCATTAACAAACTTTCTCGCGTGCAAAGGCAGTTGTTGCAAGATCTTGGTCGCGAACCAACTCCTGAAGAACTGGCCCGCGAGCTAGACATGACTCCAGAAAAAGTTGTCGAAGTTCAAAAGTATGGCCGCGAACCAATTTCACTTTCAACTCCTTTAGGTGAAGACGGTGACTCAGAGTTCGGTGACCTAATTGAAGATACCGAAGCTGTGCAGCCTGCAGATGCCGTGGCATTTAGGATCATGCAGCGTGAGATCGAGCGACTTCTTGATACCTTGACTCCTCGTGAAGCAGCGGTTATTCGAAGCAGGTACGGAATTGGCGATGGAGTTATGAAGACCCTAGACCAAATCGGTGAAGACCACGGTGTAACTCGTGAACGCATTCGCCAGATTGAAGCGAAGACTATGTCCAAGCTAAAGCACCCATCCCGTGCTCAATGGCTTAGAGATTTCATCAAAGAGAGTTAGTCATTGTTTTACCTTCCAGCATTGCTAATCGGGCGACTAATTCGTTTCGCAGTTCGATTTGTAAGACCTGGTGGAGGTTCAGCGTTACCGGGTTTAGTCGTAAGCAAGTTAGCCCCTAATCTCGTTTATAAATCGCTGAACTCTTTCAAAGACGGACTGGTTGTAATAACTGGTACCGCAGGTAAGTCAACAACTACCAAGATGGTCGTTGCAGTTGTTAGGGCTCATGGAAAAGAAGTATTTACTAATCCCTCGACTGCCAACATTCAGCAGGGATTCTTCAGCACAATAGTTCGTCACGGAGACCTTTTTGGCAAGGTTCCTGGTTCTATCGCAATTCTGGAAATGGACGAAGGCCATGCCGCTCGAATAGTTTCAAAAGTGAAGCCGATTACTTCAGTAATCCTCAATGTCTTCGAAGACCAACTAGATAGATTCATCGATCCAGCTTTAGTGCGAGAAAAATTAGCTCAAGTTGCTAAAGCCACTGAGGGAACTGTCATCCTCAACGCTGACGATCAGAACTGTTTACAAATCGCTTCGTCACTAGATAATCCAATCCAGTACTTCGGTCTTTCAGAAAAAGTAACTCAGTCAAGTGCAAGCCATATGGATTATGCGCAAACATTCTTGGCTGCAATCGCTAAACCTACTGCTCAAAGCATCGCTTTGGACTTGGATGGATTGAACTTGGAAGTTGAGATATCAAAAGAGAGAACTTCCTTCACTCTTCCAAGTCGGGGAACACACTTCGCTCTGGATGCCGTTGCTGCAATGGCGTGCGCAAAGCAGATTCTGGGTCACGAATTTGATTTGGAATTGGCAGCTGCAGTCCTCAATGAATTACCACCAGTGTTTTCAAGGGGAGAGGTTCGCAACATTAATGGCGAAGCTTGCGAATTCATATTGGTACAGAATCCAATAAGCATGCAGTTGAACCTAGACAACTTACCTAAGCATCTAGGGCAAGTTATGTTCGCGATAGGTAGGGATGTGCACGATCCGTCTTGGATGTGGACTGTTGATTACTCAGCTCTTAAGAATGTGCACACGGTTACTGGATTCAACTACGCGGATGCAGCTTTGGTTTTGTCATATAACGATGTTGGCATTGAAGTGATCGAGCCTGAGTACCACGATGCTATTGATAGTTTCTTTGCTTTACCAGCTCCAGCTGAGGGAATGAAGACCGTTATCTACAGCGCTGACGCAATGCGCAGGCTAAGGCGCTACATGGGTTTTACCGATCCAGAGGATGTCGAACGTGGCTAAGATTTTTAAGTTTGCAGCGCTCTACCCAAAGCACCTTGATCTCAACGGAGATCATGGAAATCTATTGGTTCTCCAAAAACGTCTGGCTTGGCGAGGCGTTTCAGCGGACATAGTGTCTGTTACTAAGCCGACGGACTTAGAGCAATTCGACTTCGTTCTTTTAGGTCACGGATCTAGAGATGCCTGGGCTGAAGTCCTAAGGATAGATCCTGAATTGATTTCAAAAGTAGGGAAGCTGGTGAGAGCATCTAAGTCGGTTATGGCAATCAGCTCTGGATATGAGCTTCTAATAGAAGAGCTTGAGTCATCTTCGGTTTCTCATGCGAATCACGTAAGCGAGTTCCGAGTAGTGGACAAAGTTGTTGGTTACGTGAACAGCGATTTGGTGTTGCCAGAAATTCAGCAACTTAATCAGACGGTTATGACTTTATTTCATGGGCCTGTACTGGCTAAGAATCCAGAATTGGCAGACCAAGTAATCAGCAAAGCGGGCTGGTGTGATGTTGTAATAAGAAATCTCGAAATAGATTCAGTTAATGAACTTGCTTCGGCTAGTCGCAGGATAGCTTTCGAAGACTAGTTGAGTTTGTCTGTCTCGTCTTGCCAGGTGATTGCGATTGGTTTGAGTTTGTCTTTGTTTGCCGTTCCGTGATGTCCACAGAAAACAAGATCTCCTGAGGCTAGAACAACACGGATAAAAGCTTGAGCCCCACAGATGTCGCAGCGGTCAGCAGCGGTCAATGCTGGTAGTTCTGTGGCTTCTAAAACCACTTCGTTGGTGCTTTCTGTCTGTTCCATTTGTTCCTCCATGACTACTACAACACAAGTACTTGAGTAAATGTTCCTCATTCGGCTGTATTTCGCTATCTGCGAATAGTTTTTCACTGTTTGAGTGTCCTAATCCTTTGATTTGCTGGTTCTGCTTAGGCTTGATGCATGACTTCAAGTGATTACTCGGCACGCCATCTCTCAGTCCTCGAAGGTCTTGAAGCTGTTCGAAAGCGTCCTGGAATGTACATTGGTTCCACCGATAGTCGTGGCTTGATTCACTGTCTTTGGGAAATTATCGACAACTCGGTGGATGAAGCTTTAGCAGGCTACGGAAAGCTCATCAGCATCGTTTTGCATAAAGACGGCAGTGTGGAGATTACGGATCAGGCGCGAGGCATTCCTGTCGATATTGAACCAAAAACTGGACTAAGCGGTGTTGAAGTGGTCTTCACCAAGCTTCACGCCGGTGGCAAGTTTGGAAGTGGCTCTTACGCGGCTTCCGGTGGGCTCCACGGTGTAGGAGCCTCTGTCGTAAACGCTCTTTCAGAGCGATTAGAGGTAGAAGTAGACAGAGACGGCAAGACCTGGGCTATGTCCTTTCACAGAGGAGCTCCAGGGCTTTTTGATGATAAGAAGACGCTGGCTCCAGGAAATCCCTTCAAACCATTTAAAGACAAAAGTGTTCTCCGTGAAATTGGTAAAGTTGCCAAAAACAAAACCGGTTCCCGAGTTAGATTTTGGGCTGATCCTCAGATATTCGTAAAAGGAGCTGAGTTCGAACTAGAAGACATTCTTTCCAGAGCTCGCCAAACAGCTTTCTTGGTTCCTGGCCTGAAGCTGGTTGTTACCGATCAGCGCTCTGGAAAAGTTGCGAATCATGAATTTTTCTTCCAAGGTGGTATCGTCGAGTTCGTTGACTTCCTAGCAAAAGATGCACCCTTGAGTAATGTTTGGAGACTCAGCGGAAGTGGTGCTTACTCTGAAACCGTGCCAGTACTGAATGCCGCTGGCAACATGGAATCCAAAGAGGTGCAACGTAACTGTGAAGTAGATGTTGTTGTGCGTTGGGGAACAGATTACAACACTGAAATCAAAAGTTTTGTAAACATCATCGCCACGCCTAAGGGTGGAACTCACCTTCAGGGCTTCGAACAAGCTCTTCTTAAGGTGCTCAAGGCGCAAGCAGATGCTAACTCAAGAAAGTTCAAGTTAGGCAACGAAAAGATTGAAAAAGAAGACGTTACTGCTGGACTCACCGCTGTGGTTACAGTGCGTATCGCAGAGCCGCAATTCGAGGGTCAGACTAAAGAAATTCTTGGAACTCCAGCAATAAAAAACATTGTCGCCAACATCGTTTCAAAAGCTCTCACCGATCGATTCAATTCATCCAAGCGTGAGGACAAAGCACAAACGGCTCTAGTCCTTGAAAAAGTTGTAAACGAGATGAAGTCGAGAATTTCTGCGAGGACGCATAAGGAGACTCAGCGCCGAAAGACCGCGTTGGAGTCATCCTCTTTACCTACCAAACTTGTTGACTGTAGAACTCAAGATACCTTCGATTCCGAACTGATCATCGTAGAGGGTGAATCTGCCCTCGGCACAGCAAAACTAGCTAGAAATAGCGAATTCCAAGCACTGCTACCAATACGTGGAAAAATCCTCAACGTTCAAAAGGCAGCTATTACCGACATGCTCAATAACACTGAGTGTGCTTCAATCATTCAGGTCCTCGGAGCTGGCTCGGGTAGATCCTTCGACTTAGCTTCAGCGCGCTACGGAAAAATCATTTTGATGAGCGATGCAGATGTCGATGGCGCCCACATCAGAACCTTGCTGCTAACCCTGTTTTATAAATACATGAGACCTCTAGTTGAGGATGGTCGAGTTTTTGCTGCTGTACCACCACTGCACAGGGTGGTAGTAATGAATCCTGGCACTAAGCCCAACGAAACCATTTACACATACTCGCAACCTGAACTTGAGGCACTCTTGGCGAAGTTGGCTAAAGCGGGCAAGAAGTATCAAGAACCGATTCAGAGATACAAGGGTTTAGGTGAGATGGATGCTGATCAACTTGCTGAAACAACTATGGATCGTAAGAGTAGATCACTGCGAAGAGTGACAGTCGATGACCTAGCCGCCGCTGAAACTATGTTCGAACTACTCATGGGTAATGAAGTTGCTCCGAGAAGAGACTTCATTGTGGACAAAGCCGAGTCCTTTGAGCGAGAAAGAATTGACGCTTAGTCTCTTCCTGCCGAAATAATAGTTGCACTCAACGGTGTACCTGAAGCATCTCTTTTTGCTAAATACTCTGGAGTTTCAAGTGGTTTGCCTGCTGAGGCGCAAGCCAAAATTGGTGAGTTGCCGACATAAGCGAAGTACAGCTGGTTCTCATCCCGAATGAACTTATGCGCTCGCACACCTCCTGTAGCCCTTCCTTTAGCCGGGAACTCAGTTATCTCAGTGATCTTCGCGCTTCCAGAGTCAACCGCTCCTAGTGACTCACTGTTGCTTGCGGCGGTAAGCACCTGTGTGTCCTTGGTCACCTTTATCGAAGTGAAGAAGATTGCTTGTGAGCCTTCGGAGAGTTTTATGCCAGCCATACCGGCAGCTCCTCTACCTTGTGGTCGAACTGATGCTGCATCGAATCTCAGAAGTTGTGCATCATTTGTGACGAACACAAGAGTGTCTTTTTCGGTGCTAACTTCAGCTCCGATCACAGCATCTCCAGATTTTAGTGAGATCACTTCGAACTCAGTTTTAGGCAGGAAGTCGGAACTCAATCGTTTGACTACACCCAACTTTGTTCCAATCGCTATCACTGTGTTGTCAGTTAGTTCGAATGCACCGATCAATTTAGTTTGCTTAGGAATGCCCAGGAACTCAGCAGCAGATACGGATTCAGTTGCTTCGAAAGATCCATCATTAGCTGGTATGTCACCAGCATGAACTCGATGCATTACACCGTCTGAGGTTAGGAAACCGATGTAGCTTCTAGTCGTGCTCGAGATAACTGTTCGAAATGCATCATGTTTTTTGCGCTTAGCGCTTGGAGTGGGTGCCAATGTAGTTCTAAGAACCTGGCCACTAGCTGTGAGTACGATGAAGCAAGGCGAGTCAGCCAGCTGAGCATCGATAGCCGCGGCCCTTGCAGAACTTACTGGTTTTACTTCGGTGACGCCATCGCTAATTGTGGATCTTCGGTCATCGCCATACTTGGCTGCGACTTCTTCAAGTTCATTAGCAACAACATCTCTAAGGTTCTTTTCTGCTGACAGAATTCTTTTGAGTTCAGCAATCTCTTTAGAAAGGGATTTGCTCTCTGCTTCTAATTCGAGCTTCGAAAACTTGGTTAGTCGTCGAAGTTTTAGTTCCAAAATGTATTCAGCTTGTATCTCTGACAACGTGAACTTGGCCATGAGTTTCTTGCGAGCATCATCAACTTCATCTGCCGCCCTGATGATTTTGATGACTTCGTCAATGCTCAGTATTGCTTTAAGGAGACCTTCGACTAAATGCAATCTGGCCAGTTTCTTGCCGAGCCTATTTTCGCTGCGTCGCTTTACAACGACGACTCGGTGAGCTAGGTAAACACCGAGCATGTCTCTTAGTCCAAGTGTTTCCGGTCGTCCATCAACAAGAGCTACGTTATTGATGCTAAAAGAGTCTTCAAGCGGAGTGAATCGATATAGAAGATCTAGCACAACATTTGGGTCGAATCCGGTTTTGAGTTCAATTACTAACTTGAGCCCATTCGTTCTGTCGGTTAAGTCGATGACATCGGCAATTCCCTGAAGCTTTTTGTTTGTAACTCCGTCTTTGATTTTCTCAATGATTCGCTCTGGTCCAATTAGGTAGGGGAGCTCTGTGACAACCAGAGCAAGCTTTCTCGGGGACACGCTTTCGATAGAAACCTTAGCTCTGGTCTTAAAGCTTCCTCGACCAGTTTCGTAGGCCTCCCTAATACCCTCGGTGCCCATGATGATTCCACCAGAAGGTAGGTCGGGGCCAGGAATGAACTTCATAAGATCAGCAGAGGTAACTTTTGGATTTCCAAGAAGGTGAATAGCGCCAGCGATGACTTCACGCATGTTGTGTGGCGCCATGTTAGTAGCCATACCCACGGCGATACCAGAGGATCCGTTAACGAGAAGGTTTGGGAATGCAGCAGGCAAAACTTCAGGTTCTGAGAGTTGGGCATCGTAGTTAGGTTTGAAATCAACTACGTCCTCATCAAGACCTTCGTTCATGATGAGCGCTGCCGCTGCAAGTCTGGTCTCTGTGTATCGAGATGCTGCTGGACCATCGTCCAAAGAACCGAAGTTACCGTGGCCATCAATCATTGGCACTCTTAGAGTGAAAGGCTGTGACATCCTGACCATAGCGTCATAGATGGCCCCGTCGCCGTGAGGGTGGAGTTTTCCCATAACTTCACCCACTACTCGAGCGGATTTCACGTGGCCCTTATCGGGCCTCAGACCCATTTCTCCCATCTGGAAGATTATTCTTCGCTGCACAGGCTTGAGCCCGTCCCTAGCGTCTGGAAGAGCACGGGCATAGATAACTGAATATGAATACTCGAGGAATGAGTCGCTTAGCTCTTGAGTTAAGGCAATGTCAACGATTCGCTCATCTGGGAATCGGTTTTCAGACTTCTTATTAGTCATGGTCTTTCTAGTGGCTAAAAGTGGGCTGTGGCAGACTTGTCTCTATGTCTTCGATGCTACCTGCACCTCCCAAATCATTGGGGAAGCTAGGCGATGTGTTGATAAGCGCACTCGCCAGCGTCAGAGGAGAATCAAACCCCCTGTCTTTGCCCAAACGTCGATCAGTTTTGGTTTTACTCGTGGATGGCCTTGGCATGAAAAACATTAAGGACGCGGGGGCTTACGCAGGGTTTCTGAACAAGCAGCAATCCATCGAAGCCTCTTGTTTTTACCCTTCAACTACTGCCTCGAGCATCGTTTCATTTTCAACTGGAGTTCCCCCTTGGGAGAACAATTTCATCGGATACCAGGTGTTCGATCGTGAGAGTAATCAAGCCATGAATCTACTTTCTGGTTGGGAATCTCAAGGACATGCGAAAGCCTTTCAGGGAATTCCAACAGTGTCTGAGAAAGCTATTTCATCAGGAATTGAATTCCACACCATAGCTCCCGCTGTTTACAAAGAGACAGGCTTCACCGCTGCAACTATGCGTGGGTCAGCTTTTCACGGACTGAGTTCAATTGCTGAAAGGTTTGCTAAAGCACGAGCATTGTTGGCTGCGGGCGAGCCTAAAGTTGTATACCTCTATGTTCCTGAGTTGGATCAAACAGCGCATGCAAAAGGTTGTAAGTCCACAGAGTGGTTAAACCTATTAGAGGATGTGGATGCCGAGATTTCTTCACTGGCCAATTCTTTACCAAAGAACACCGGTTTAATCGTTACGGCTGACCATGGCATTGTTGACATTTCCAAAAGCAATCATGTTTATCTTGACGAGTACCTTAGCGAATCTGAGTTGCTGTTCGTTGGTGGTGACACAAGGGGATTGTTTGTGTATCTAATGGAGCCGAGCAAACTCGAGCCGACGCTGGATTTGTTAGAAAGCCTGGTAGGCGAATCATGCTATTTAGTAACTCCGCAGAACCTCATAGATTCTGGATATTGGAAGCCGATTAGTAAGAACTCGATTGTTCCAGACTTCATAGTTTTGGCAAAGAAGGAAGTTGCTCTCTATCACCGTGCGTTTGCCAAGCGAAAATCGCTAGAAATGATTGGCCACCATGGATCTATTTCAAGCGCTGAGATGTTAATACCTCTGATGACTTTTGGTTTCTAATCTTCATCTTCTGTTTTAGAACCAAACAAAACTTCAGCCCAACGACTCGTGCTTTGATTCTTTGCTGGAGTGTAAGGTTCTTCCTTAGTTTGCGTTATTTGTGAAACTGGATTCTCATGCTGTTCATCATGTTCAGTATCGAATGACTCTTCAGGTACTGGCTCTTGCGCAGAAAACTCTTCAATTGCTTGCTCAAGTTGTGGCTCTTGCTGAGTAAATTCTTGAAGCTTAACTTCTAGCTCGCTATCCGATTGATTTTCAACAACATGAAAAGTGGTTCGCGTTTCTGTCTCAACAATTGAGATGATTTCGGTTCGTGTCGCTGACTCCACTTCCTCAATCTCAACGAGTTCAGGAACGATGGACAAACTTGAAGTTTGTGCTGGTTGTTCTTCGACTGCTGCGAAGGCAGGAAAAATCGTTGTTGGATGAACTGGTTGTTCAGCTTGAGCAGCTCTAGGAGCCTCGGCAGAAGTTAGTGGAACAGCGTTTGATAATTGCAGCGCACTCTGGTTCTCCGGCACTAGCAGGAGGTTTTTAGGATCAAAGGTCCACGTGGCAACACCAGCAGTTCCCGAAAGCATGTAACTCACAGAGACCAACCACTCACCTTCAGCTGATTTTCTTGAGCTCCACTTTGTTTCGGTGGCTTTGTTGTTTTGTAGTCGGTCGTCAATTACGGTTCCAAATTCAATCTGCGTAGGGTCGATGAATCGCTCGGTGGCTAGCGAGAGCCTTATGTTGCGAGCAAGTGTGACAATGTGGTTGAGTTCGGTGATTATCGGTGCAGCGTATTTGGCGACGTGGTCTTCATCTGCGCCAGTTCGAGCAACGAGCTCTTCGATAGACACGCCCAAACGAATCTCGGTTTGGATGTCTCTCGGTGTCAGGTTCTTCGGTAGTGAAGTTGATCTTGACTTCATGGCTTTGAGTAGGTCATCTGAAATTTCCAGATAGTGTCTAGTGCCATCAGGAGCTTGCAGCTCCAGTTGGTTGTTAGTAACTCCAGTTATCCGTAAATCCGCCATTATGATTCCTTCTGCGGCTAGTTTCGCACTAAAACTCTGGGTTACTTGGTTCATTTTGGTTGTGCCGCGACACGCCCAAACTGAGAGATGACTGACAAAACACCATTCATCGGGGTTAATAGGGTTGCATTTATGCCGTTCGTGTTGGAGACTTCCAGCGCTTAGACAAGATTATTGAAAGGAAAGTAATTGGCTACCGATTACGATGCTCCACGCAAAAGCGACGACGATACCGAGTCCCTGGAAGCTATTAAAGAATCCGAGGGTACATCAGCGTCTTCAGATGTTGATGCCGACGATCACTCCGACTCCTTTTCAATTCCTGAAGTCACTAACGAAGAGCAAGACGTTGTCGTCGTGCCTAAGCAAGAAGATGAGTTCACTTGCTCAGAATGCTTCATTGTTAAGCACCACAGCCAGAAAGCCAAGAAAGATGGCGAATATGGGCCTGTGTGTGTTGACTGTTCGCACTAAAGCTTATTGAGCAAGCCAGCTATCACTTCTGGATTTCTACTCGCGATTAACCAATAAGGCGTTGGGTCTCTTTTATCATTGATAGCGATCTTCACCAGCTGTTTCACGCCAATTTGAAAAACAGTGTAAGCGCGTGAATCTAGGAGGGTTCCACGTTCCATAAACACTTCATCGCCCTCAATTGACTTTGCTGTTCCCAAGTATTTTGTTTCAATCTTTACTTTTCCAATAGTCAAGTGTTCAGCAGTTAATGTGATCAGTGGGGAGAAAAACCAGGTTGTGACAAGAACCAGTGAAAAGGATAGAGCTGAAAGTACTAAGCCAACCTCTTCTGAGAAGGGAAGTGCTATCACGAAGACAGCAACAGGGACAAATAGGGTTGCTGCGTAGAAGCCAAGGCTCGGAAGAGTTCGTTCTTGGTATAGCACTGGTGAGGAAAGATTTGTCATGGAATTAGAATACGCTCATGACCAATTTTGAAGTTCTAATCAAATGTGACCCAGAGCTAATGCCAACTTCAGCAAATCCAGGAGACGCAGGTTACGACCTTAGGTCAGCTGAGTCAGCGGTAGTTCCTGCAAGATCGAGAACTACTGTGAACACAGGAGTCGCTATAGCTCTTCCTGCTGGTTTCGTCGCCCTTGTTCACCCTCGAAGTGGATTGGCGGCAAAGCACGGCATCACAGTGCTAAATGCCCCTGGGACCGTAGATGCGGGTTACCGCGGTGAGATCTTGATTACATTGGTTAATCACTCCGACGAAGACTTTCAAATTGCCAAGGGTGACCGAGTGGCTCAGATCGTTTTCCAGAAGTTTGAATCAGCCACTTTCGTTCCCGTTACTGAACTGCCAGGTTCGCAGCGTGGCAACTCCGGTTTCGGTTCGACAGGAGTCAAGTAATGTCTGATCTCGCAACTTCAGTTACCAATCAACCAAACAAAGGGCCTTGGGACAATTCTGATCTCAATGCACCAAAAGATTTGGTGGATTTCGGTTCGATAGCGTTTGTGCCGAATCAGAGCGTCGGTGTCAGGGCTGAAGTTGAAGAAGGTACTCAGAGAATCGTTGCAATCTCGTTTGACTACCAGGAAAGTGTCTTGCAAGTTCAAGCTTTCGCCAGTGCCAAGGGCGATAAATTATGGCTTGAAGTAAGTAGTGACATTACCGAAAGTTTGACAAGTCAGGGAATTTTTGTGCAAACCATTTCTGGTCCACATGGGTTAGAGATTGAGACGGAGTTACCTATTGGGAACGGAAACACCCAAAAGGTAAGGCTTTTCGGATTTGATGGAGATCGTTGGCTATTGCGTGGAACTATTTCTGGAGCTGCAATCTCAGACTCTGACCAAAGAAATCAACTAGAGGATATTTTTAGAGGCATCGTTGTCTTCAGAGGTGAGACGCCGCTACCACCTAGGGAAGTTCTGCCACTGACTTTGCCAACCGGTTCAATTGTGACAAGAGCCAACTGATGGTTGATAAGAAGAAACCAGAAATTGATTCGAAGAAGTATGGATTAAAAAAAACCGACGACGGCTACAAGGTTGATGCAAAGAGCCTTCTAGAAAGCATCGGTGGAGTTCAAGGCTTCATTGAGGCAACAGTGCCGGGGCTAGTCTACGTTCTAACTTTCGCTATCTGGCAGGACCTGACTGTCTCGATAATCAGCGTCGCTTTAGCCATGGCCGCTCTTACTATCCGTCACTTTATGGTGAAAAGGCCAGCGTCAGCACTAATTGGGCCAATAGTGGGAATTGGACTTGCGATCTATCTGGCTCAAAGACCAGAAGGCAAACCTAGTGATTTTTATCTCCCTGGCTTTTGGACCAATGTCGCCTACGGTGGGGGCTTGTTGCTGAGCATCCTTGTGAGATTCCCGATTATTGGTGTTCTAGTTGGATTTATGACCAATCAGGGATTTACGTGGCGTAAAGATCGCCGTAAAGTGCGCTTTTTCAACCTTGTAACCATGCTATGGGTGGGAATGTTTGGGCTTCGACTACTGGTTCAGGTGCCCATGTACCTAGCAAACGACATCGTTTCTCTAGGTTTTGCAAGGATTGCCATGGGACAACCTCTTTTCCTTTTGATGATTTGGATTTCTTGGCTTTTGCTTAGGAAAGTGGTTAGAGCCGAACAAGATGGTAATTTGGACAAGTAGTTATTGTAGGAATCGCTAGGAGTGGACTTTGTCCAAAGTTGATAGTTTCAAATCGAGTTCAGTTCTCAATGTGGGCAGCAAGTCCTATCGAATATTTAAACTCGATAGCGTGCTGGAAGGTCAGCTTCCCTATAGCCTGAAAATCCTTCTTGAGAACCTTCTGCGCACAGAAGACGGCTCCAACATAACAGCTGATCACATCAAAGCCATTGCCAACTGGGATCCACAAGCCGAGCCAGACATTGAAATTCAATTCAGCCCTGCAAGAGTCATTATGCAGGACTTCACGGGTGTTCCGTGCATCGTCGATTTAGCAACAATGCGTGAAGCAGTTAGCGCACTGGGTGGAGATCCCAAGAAAGTGAATCCTCTTACTCCGGCAGAACTTGTCATTGACCACTCCGTAGTTATCGATGTCGCTGGTTCTCCTGACGCTTTCGAGCGAAACGTGGCGTATGAGTATGAACGCAATGGAGAAAGATACCAGTTCCTTCGTTGGGGTCAAGGAGCATTTAACAACTTCAAGGTAGTCCCTCCTGGCACCGGTATCGTTCATCAGGTCAACATTGAGTATTTAGCTCGAACTGTTATGACTCGAGAACAAGATGGTGAAACACTTGCTTATCCTGACTCTTGTGTAGGAACCGATTCACACACAACGATGGTTAATGGTTTGGGTGTTTTAGGTTGGGGAGTAGGTGGCATCGAAGCGGAGGCTGCAATGCTAGGCCAACCTGTATCGATGTTGATTCCTAAAGTTGTCGGCTTCAAACTTTCTGGTTCAATTCCTGTCGGTGCAACCGCCACCGATGTGGTTCTCACAATCACCGAAATGATGCGTAAGCACGGTGTGGTCGGAAAGTTCGTTGAGTTCTTCGGTGCCGGTGTATCGGCTGTTCCATTAGCCAACCGAGCAACTATTGGAAACATGAGCCCTGAGTTCGGTTCAACCGTAGCGATTTTCCCGATTGATGAAGTGACTATCGATTACTTACGCGCAACTGGCAGAAGCGCTGAGGAGATCGCACTGGTCGAGGCTTATAGCAAAGCTCAGGGTCTATGGCATGATGCAAGCAACGAGGCTGCCTATAGCGAATACATCGAATTAGATCTTTCTACAGTGGTGCCATCCATTGCTGGACCTAAGCGTCCACAAGACCGCATCGAGCTGGCAAAAGCAAAGGAGCACTTTGCAGCCGACATAAAGAACTACAGTTCAAGTGCTTCGCATAAGACCGCCGTTTCAGGTACCGATTACGAAATCGATAACGGTTATGTAGCTATCGCCTCCATCACATCTTGTACGAATACATCTAACCCATCAGTGATGATGGCAGCAGGTTTGCTGGCTCGAAAGGCTGTTGCCAAAGGCCTATCGAGTAAACCGTGGGTAAAGACTTCTCTCGCCCCTGGTTCTAAGGTAGTAACCGAATACTTTGATAAGGCTGGGTTGTCTCAAGATTTAAATAGCCTAGGTTTTGATTTAGTTGGTTACGGTTGCACAACCTGTATTGGAAACTCTGGACCATTGGATGCTGAAATCTCTAACGCCGTAAATCAGAATGATTTGGCGGTAACAGCAGTTCTCTCCGGTAACCGAAACTTCGAGGGTCGCATCAACCCTGACGTCAAGATGAACTATCTAGCTTCACCACCTTTAGTTGTTGCCTACGCACTGGCTGGAACTATGGATTTCGATTTCGAAACTGAAGCTTTAGGTAAAGACTCAACTGGCACTGATGTTTTCCTTAGAGACATTTGGCCAACACCTGATGAGGTCCAATCAACCATCGATGCAACTATCGACTCAGAAATGTTCAATCGTCAGTACGCTGGCGTATTTGAAGGAGACGATCGTTGGAAGGCTATCCCTACACCAGTAGGAGACACTTTCAGTTGGGACACCAAGAGCACTTACGTCAGAAAGCCACCATACTTTGACGGCATGAGCATGACACCAAAAGCTGTTGTTGACATTTCTGGTGCCAGAGTCCTCGCAAAGTTAGGTGACTCTGTTACCACAGATCACATTAGCCCTGCGGGCTCTATCAAAGCAGACTCACCTGCAGGTAAGTACTTGGCTGAAAACAACGTTTCTCGAGTTGATTTCAACTCTTACGGGTCAAGACGAGGTAACCACGAGGTTATGATTCGTGGAACCTTTGCCAACATAAGACTTCGCAACCAACTACTCAATGATGTTGAAGGTGGCTATACCAGAGACTTCACCTTAGCTGATGGCCCACAGAGCTTCATCTATGACGCTTCGACCAACTATCAAAATGCTGGTACTGATTTGGTTATTCTCGCTGGTAAAGAATACGGCTCAGGTTCATCCAGGGACTGGGCGGCTAAGGGAACTGCTTTACTTGGAGTGAAAGCCGTTATCGCTGAAAGCTTTGAGCGTATTCACCGAAGTAATCTGATTGGCATGGGTGTACTGCCTTTGCAATACCTGCCCGGCCAAACTGCTCAGGGCTTAGGTCTAGATGGAACTGAATCTTTCAGCATCACAGGTGTTACGAAACTCAACGATGGTGTAACCCCAAAGACCCTTTCGATTGTTGGCGAGCCAACAGCACACTCTCCACAGGGCAAACAGGTTTTGAGCTTCGAAGTTGCGTTGCGTATAGATACACCTGGTGAAGCTGATTACTACAGACATGGTGGAATTCTTCAGTACGTGCTCAGAAGTTTGGTTGGCTAAGCATGTCTCTACTCGAATCAGTTAAGTCTCCAGATGACCTAAAGAGTCTTTCGTTGCCGCAGATGAATGAGTTGGCGCAAGATATCCGTGATTACCTAATCGAGACTATTGCTTCGACTGGTGGCCACCTTGGTCCAAACTTGGGGGTTGTTGAGCTCACTTTGGCGATTCACAGAGTATTCGATTCTCCTAAAGACAGTGTGATATTCGATACTGGGCATCAGTCTTATGTGCACAAACTCGTGACCGGCAGATCAGATCTTTCTAACATCAGAACTAAAGGAGGAGTTGCTGGATACCCGCAGCGCTCAGAGTCTGTTCACGATGTCGTTGAATCATCACATGCCTCATCCTCACTTTCTTGGGCAGATGGCATAGCAAGGGCATATCGCATAACCGGTCAATCTGATCGTGCTGTAGTAGCTGTCATAGGCGATGGAGCTCTTACCGGTGGTATGGCTTGGGAAGCCTTGAACAACATCTCTGACGACAATGATCGCAATCTCGTGATTGTTGTGAATGACAATGGTCGCTCCTATGCCCCAACTATCGGTGGGCTATCTAGATACCTGAATGACTTCAGGACTGACTCGCTTTATAAGCGCATGTATAGGGATACGAAGCGCTTCTTTTCATGGTTCGGACCTCTCGGACGTTTGGCCTATTCGACCCTTAGAGGAGCAGGCAAAGGTCTACTAGGCACTTATAGCCCTAAAGGTATGTTTCCTAACTTAGATCTCAAGTACATTGGTCCAATTGATGGTCACGATCAAGAAGCTATGGAGCAAGCTCTTCGTCAGGCTAAGCAATATGGTGCACCAGTTATAGTCCATGCAATCACTCAAAAGGGTCGTGGTTTTCCTCTAGCCGAAGATGATGTCGATGACCAGTTCCACGCTGTCGGTCACATCGACCCTAAGACAGGTAAGTCTCTCGAGTCCACAACTGGTCAATCCTGGACGTCAGTTTTCTCAGAAGAGATTCTAAAGATTGCTCGTCAGAACGAACGAGTAGTTGGCATAACTGGAGCTATGTTGATCCCAGTAGGTTTACACAAGTTCGCAGCTGAGTTCCCTGGCAGAGTCTTCGATGTTGGCATTGCAGAGCAGCACGCGGTTACCTCAAGTGCGGGCTTAGCATTTGGTGGATTGCACCCGGTTGTGGCTATCTATGCAACATTCGCTAATCGGGCCTTTGATCAAATACTCATGGATGTCGCACTGCACAATGCTGGTGTAACTTTCGTTTTAGATCGTGCAGGTGTGACGGGACCAGATGGTGCATCACATCATGGAATGTGGGATCTTGCTCTATTGCAGATTGTTCCTGGTATCGAGATAGCAGCACCAAGAGATGCGATTCGTTTACGTGAAGAACTCGCCGAAGCTATCGCTATAGAAGAGTCGCCTACAGTAATCAGGTTCCCTAAAGGTGTTGCTCCCCTAGAGATAAAAGAACTGCGCAGACTTCACGACGGTGTTGATGTTCTAGTTGAATCGCCTGCTAAAGATGTCCTAATGGTTGCAGTTGGTGCGATGGCGCAGGTAGCCATCAAAGTAGCGGAGCTACTTGCAGCTCACGGTATTGGAGCAACTGTGATTGATCCACGTTGGGTAGTTCCAGTCAGACGAAGTGTTCTCGATCTAGCCAAAGACCACAGACTTGTCGTTACTTTAGAAGACGGTGTTCGTGTTGGTGGAATTGGCACAAGAATTCGCCAAGATCTTAGGGCTGCTCAGATTGATACAGCATTGAATGAACTCGGTTTGCCGGATGAATTCCTCGAGCATGCTTCTCGAAATGAAATCCTCGATCGAGTTGGTCTAAAAGCTCAGGACATTGCTCAAGAAATAGTGGCTCAGGTATTAGGTTCAAGAGTTCCGCACGCAAAGCAGCTTGACGAACCTTCGAAAAAATCAGATCAAACTATCTGAGTCAACGGTTTTCGTTGGAACCTCTTCTGCTGCAAGTGACTCGACAATGCCCTCAGCAACTAAATCAACTTGCCATTGGCGAACGTAGTTTTTCAAGAGTGTCTCGCTCACCGCTTCAATAGTTAGTTGTTCTGGAGGTTCAAAACAAATTGCCCGAAGAGCATCTGGGTTGAGAATATTCTCTTGAGGAATGTCTCGCTCCGTGGATATTTTTGCTAAAAGTTCTTTAGCAGCTGATAGTCGGGCATGCGCTTCAGGAAATTTTTGAGGCCAATTTCTGTGGTTAGGAATGCCTGTTGCTTTGAGTCTAAGTTCAACCAAGTTTTTTGTGTTGCTTCCATCCTCGATGGCCTTCCACCAAGTGTCTATAAACGTTCTACTTGCTCTTCCTGCAAAACTTTTTAGGCTAGCCAATTCTGATCTGGACCTTGGATGTTCCTTAACAGCCGCGACTATTGAAGTATCCGGAATCAATCTGCTAGGAGCAACATCCTTCTCGACAGCCAATTCCTCACGAGCTGTCCACAAATACTTGGCGATAGTCAAATCTCGTTGGTCTTTCACTTCATGCAGACCGGACATAGTTCGCCAGCGATCTACTTTTGGAATCTTAGGGGCTGGATGCAAAAGGTAATCGAATTCTGCTTCCGCGATACTTAACTTATTCTTTTCAACTAAATCGCGTTCAACGGCATCCCAAAGATCGAATAGAACATCCACATCCAGAGCCGCATAGTTAAGCCAGTTGCTAGGTAATGGTCTCTCGCTCCAGTCCACAGCCGAATGTTCCTTAGCTAGCCTGATGTGTAGGTAATGCTCGGTAAGTGTTCCTAGAGCAACTCTTGGAAGCCCTAGTAGTCTCGCTGCAAGTTCAGTGTCCAAAATCTTGAACGGTCTGATGTCTAGTTCAGTAAGACAAGGAAGGTCCTGTGAGGCTGCATGGATGATCCAAGTAGCTGAGCCGACTCCAGTTATGAACTCATTCCAGACAGCTCTCGAGTACTCTGCCACAGGGTCAATAAGGAAAATACGTGTATCTCTAATTGCAACCTGAAGCAAATATGCTCTTTGTCCGTATCTGAAACCACTTGCCCGTTCAGCGTCCAGTGCAATCGGAAAGTTTGTTAGCTTGAGTTCAGCAATAAATTCTTGCATTGTGCTATCGGATTCAACCAGTTGCGTCGATAGTCTTGGCGATTGTAAGAGTTCACTCAGGGGTTCAGGTGAATCTGCTTCTTCGGTCATTTGTTTACGGTTAGGCGAGTGACGCCTTCTCCATCCATCCCGTAACCCGCCATTGCTGCAATCAGATCTTGCCAAGCTGCCAGATGCGGGCCTAACTCATCACGTTGGGGTGACCATGAGGCTCGCATCTCAACTTCACTAGCATTTGGGTCATTGGCCAACGTGCCCATACCTGTTGAAGTCATCTTCGTAACTGTTCCAGCTTCATGACTGTATTGGGCTCCATGTATGCGCAGTGCTTGAATTAATCTTGCCCACCAAAAGTGTGCAACATCTTCTTCCATACCTAGATCGTTCTCAAGCGGTGATTTACCGTAGGCGATAACCCTCATGTTAGAACCCCAGGTCTCGAATTGAGCGGGGTCATATAGGAAGACAATACGTCCAACTCCACGATTCATTGGAGTGTCTGCAGGATTAGGAGCGTGAGCCGCAAACGCTAAGGCCCAAGGAGCTATCTGAGCAGGGGAGGGAATCTGTGCTGTTTCAATCTCTTCTCTCAAATAGGGTTCGGCGAGCGAAAGGGCAGCAGCAGCGAACTGGGCTGGCGCTTCGGGGTCGAGTTTGTAGAAGGACATCTGTTCTAGGCTATTTGTGAAGGTCTAGACATTAGCCCTGCCACGCCGCAAAGGAATCGCATTGATTGTTTACCTAAAGGTATTAGCCGCAGCAATCGGCCTACTCAAAATGACTGGACCTTTCAAAGGTGAGTGTAAAGTTCGAGCCGTTCACTTCCAGGATGGAGTGGTTTACATAGATCTTCCAGTCAATGCAGAGACTAAGAGCAACGCCATACACAGTTTGTTCTGGAACTCTAGGCAGAGCCACGCTGTGGTGCAGGCAGAGCAGACACAGACCCAAAGGTCTTTAGTGCGATACAGAGTTCTTCGTCAGCTAACGCAGGACCTGCCTGAGGCTGGCACTGCAGCATCGCTGTCGGGTTGGCTAGGGTCAAAGCCTGACGACTTTGGATTTGATAACCAATACTCAATTGTTACCCTCCCTAATGGCACAAATGGTTGGTTCTTTGACAACAACACCGAGAACTGGGTGATTCACATCCATGGCAGGCGTGCAGGCAAAGGGGAGACACTCAGAAACCTTCAGCAGTTCGCAGACCTCGGATACAAACAATACGTAATGTCTATGAAAACCGATCCAAAGCCTGATGGTTTAGGGAAGAAGGTGTCAAAACTCGGCCAGAACGAATGGTCAGAGATTGAAGAAGCTGTGCTGCTTGCCAATAGTTCAGGTGCTAGGAACATCATTCTTTTTGGTTGGTCGCAGGGAGCTATGATGAGCGGTTTGTTTCTAACCAGATCATCACATGCAAAATTCGTCACCGGAGCAATCTTTGACTCCCCGCTATTGGATTATCGCAACACCATGCGCTTTCAGGCAGAGCGCGGTGGATACGACAGAGTGCTTGGTGATCGAGTGGTCGATGCCATTAGAGACAGCAAGCTCATTCGCGTGCTTGGTTATCGAAACGTCGATGTCGATCAAATCTCTCTGGTGAGCGATGCTCTATTGCCGCAAGTGCCAGTCCTGGTTCTCTATTCAATGAACGACGGGCATGTGGCTATTGAAGATGTTCATAGATTCGCGGAAATGAACGGTGCAGTGAGCCTAGTTGAAATTGCTCAGGCAAGGCACTGCAGATTGTTCAATGAGGATAAAGCCACGTACACAAACGCTATAAGTTCCTGGCTGCAGGCGAACCAAATCTAAAGAACCAACTGTCTTCGTGTTTGAGTAATTGAATCATGTGGGCGTCGGTTATTCCGAGAGCCGTCAGAAACTCTTTTGCCAATCTACTTGCTACTTCTTGCTCTGGAGATCTCGTTACAGTCAAATCTATTTCAGTGAGCAAACCGGCATGTGCAAACTCTCTGGCAGCAGTTATTCCAGTCTCAACAACGGCTCTTAGGATTGAGTTGTCTCGACAGAATGCAGACGCGAAATCAGGAATAGACGATCTCACTATACCTATAGCAATGGCTTTGGTATTTGGATATTCAGTACCTAGAGTTTGAGTGAGATACACCGGATGCGAAGATCTAGTTTGAGTGGCAGGGAAGTTGAGAGTTTCATTTGCTCTGGTTATAACCAACATAGGAGCGAATTGCGAACTGTTTAGTTTCTCATTTCTGGCCGTTAGCCCCGTTGTGATTATCAAATCTGATTGCGCGCGGATATGTTTCAATATCAGTCGGTCAAGTGAGTTAGTAGCTAAGTTGCTTTCAGGCTTGGTCACTTCAGCAGATGTGACGTAGTTGAAGCGAAATCCAGAAACTATGGGATATAGCGAGACTAAAGTTTCGGTCGGATTGTCTTGTAACTCGTGCAAGGTACCTGTCTCAGGGAACACCTCTCGCAGAATCAATTCATCTTCTCTTTTACTTGGCGTTTGATTCTCATCAGCATTCCATGCAGGCCTCTGATTCGAAGGGGAGACACTAAATCTGTTATTCCGAGTTCGTCAACAAAAGATTCATCGAAGCCAAGAACTGTTGGTGCTGGCTCATCGTTCAGCGAGCTGAACAGAAGACTGGCAAACCCCTTGGTAGTTGGTGCTTCATCAGGTGCTGTGAGGAATATGTTGACTTTGTTTGAAGCATCCAATTCAACAAATAGAAATACAGGGGACTGGCATTCCTCGACTCTCTCCAACAACTCAGGATGATCTGCATATCGGATAGGCAGTTCAGGCAGTGCTTGAGAATACTCGAGCAAGACTTCAAGACGCATGTTGGCTGGAACTTCTTTGAATGCTGCGATTATTTCTTGGGCGCCTAAGGTTGTTGACATGTTTAGAAACTTACAGGAACGGCACCTGGTTCTTCGCCCTTGACGATTGGCACGCGAACACTTGAACCCCACTCGGTCCATGAACCGTCATAGTTTCTCACCTTCGGGATACCAAGTAAATAAGTAAGAACAAACCAAGTGTGCGATGAACGCTCACCTATGCGGCAGTATGCAATAACATCGCTCGAGTCTGAAATGCCAGCATCGACTCGATAAATCTGATTGAGTTCTTCTATTGAACGGAAAGTTTGATCTTCGTTGACAGCCTTACCCCAGGGCACTGAACGAGCCGAAGGAATGTGACCGCCTCGCGATGCGCCTTCGTTTGGATAGTCAGGCATGTGAAGTTTCTCGCCTGTGTACTCTGGGAGGCTGCGAACATCTATCATCGGCTTACCGAAGTGCTGAATAACGTCGTCCTTGAAGGCTCGAATTGTTGAGTCATCTCTTTCAATTACCGGATAGTTCGTTGGGAGTCGGTCTTGGGCTTCAGTGGTTAGTTCGCGACCTTCTGCGATCCACTTAGCTCTTCCACCGTTCATGATCCTGATGTCTGCGTGTCCAAAAAGTTTGAAAACCCACATGGCGTAGGTTGCCCACCAGTTGCTCTTATCGCCGTATAGGACGATGGTGTCCTCTCGATTAATACCCTTAGCTGAAAGTAGTTGAGCCATTGCTTTACCATCGATGTAATCTCTATTGTCGGGATGATTTAGCTCGGTGTGCCAGTCAATCTTTACGGCACTTGGTATGTGACCGGTTGAGTAGAGGAGAATGTCCTCATCACATTCGACTAGAACAAGACCTGGTTGCCCGAGGTTTTCCTCGACCCACTGAGTCGAGACGAGAGCCTCAGGGTGCGCGTAGCCATTGAATTCAGCATTGGTCTCGGCTGGGTAGGGCATGTGTAACCTCCTGGTTTAGGCTTTAGTTGCTTTTGACAATTCTCTCAAATTCATCATAAAAAGAAACGATTATTACGAAATGCTCATCTCTCTTGCAGACTTGGACTCCACAGTCACTGTCAGTGAATTGCTGTCCGAGCTGGTACCTCCGGTTGAGTTTTCTAAGGTTTCTTTTGACTCATACATTCCTAACGAGAGCTTTCCTAGCCAGTCCGAGGCGCGCGACAAGGCTAAGGAGTTCAGCAAATCCATTGGAAAGAAGGCAGCCGCGGATTTGGGAATCTATTTAGATGGAGGGTTTGGTGTTGGCAAGACTCACCTTTTGGCGTCCATCTACTTTGCAAGTGGCAGAAAAGCTGCTTTCGGGTCTTTTCTTGCGTACACAAGCATCGTTGGATACCTAGGCTTCGCAGAAGCTGTGAAGCAATTCGTAAAGTATGAGCTTCTTTGCATTGACGAATTCGAATTGGATGATCCAGGGGACACGATGATCATGTCCCGGTTCCTTAAGGAACTTGCAGCTAAAGGTGTCCGTTTTGCTGCAACGTCGAATACACCACCCGCAGCTCTTGGCGAAGGCAGGTTCGCTGCAGATAGCTTTCAGCGCGAAATCCAATCTGTCGCTGACAGGTTTCAGATGGTGAGAATTGACGGCGATGACTATCGCCATCGAGATGCGACATTCGAGTTTCGGGAACTTCCAGAGAACGATGTAGAGACTTTTGGACATGGAGCAGATAAGGCTCTATCGGTCGATTTCGAAGATTTGCTTAAATTTTTGGGATCAATTCATCAATCTAGGTACGCCAAAGTATCTGAACAATTCACGTCATTACTGATCGAGAACGTTCGTCAAATCAATGACCAGTTCGAAGGTATTCGGTTAGTAACTTTCATTGATCGTTGTTATGAAGCAGGCGTAGCGCTGGCGTTCACTGGACATTCTTTGGCTGAGCTATTCAGGGCCGACCACGTGCAAGGAGCCTACAGAAAGAAATACCTTCGATGTCTCTCGAGGCTATCTGCCATGTCTTCAAGATATGACCTACAACAAAGTTAAACAATCCCGAAACAATTCACAGTGTTTCCCGAAACAATGAACGTTCATTCTTGACCTAAGCCAAGTTGTGGCTTTTTCATTGGAGGCATAATGGACCAGGGCAACACCGCATTTGTTTTATTCTCAGCAGCACTCGTGCTTCTCATGACGCCTGGACTTGCTTTCTTTTACGGAGGAATGGTCAAGGCCAAAAGCGTAGTTAGCATGATGATGCTATCTTGGGGTTCGCTTGGGCTCGTTGGTGTGCTTTGGGTGCTCTACGGTTATGCGGTGAGCTTCGCGAGCTCAGATAGTCCAACATTCATAGGAATTCCAGGCTGGTTCGGCATTGATACAGCATCACTGGGACTTAACGCTGAGACTGCGGCAGCCTTGGAAGAAACTGCAAGTTCTTACCCAACAATGGCCTTCGTCGCCTTCCAAGCTACTTTTGCCATAATCTCGGTTGCACTAATATCTGGAGCCATCGCAGACAGAGCAAAGTTTGGTGCCTGGATGATTTTCGCTGGCATTTGGGCAACTATTGTCTACTTCCCGGTTGCTAACTGGGTCTTCAATTACGGAACAGCTGAGGACCACAGTGATGGTGGTTGGCTAGTCCAGTTAGGTGTCATCGACTTTGCCGGTGGTACAGCGGTTCACATTAACGCAGGTGCTGCAGGGCTCGCTCTTGCCCTTGTTTTAGGAAAACGATTTGGATTCAGTAAAGGTATTACTCAGCCACACAACGTTCCGCTCACCCTCTTAGGAGTTGCGCTACTTTGGTTTGGTTGGTTTGGTTTCAATGCAGGTAGCGAACTTGGAGCAGATGGTGTTGCTGCGCTTGCTTTTGTAAACACTATGGCAGCGCCATCTGCTGCGATGTTGGGCTGGGTATTCGTTGAAAAGATTCGTCACGGTAAGGCGACTTCGATAGGAGCAGGTTCCGGAGCAGTGGCAGGACTGGTTGCTATCACCCCTGCCTGTGCAGTTCTTGATCCGGTATGGGCGATGGTGCTTGGTCTCCTATCGGGAGCCCTGTGTGCTCTAGCGATTGATTTGAAGTTTGCATTAGGTTTCGACGACTCACTGGATGTGGTAGGTCTCCACCTTGTCGGCGGCATCCTGGGAACTTTGTTTATTGGAGCTTTCGGTCGAGATGTTGGCTTCGCTTTTGGGAACGACTTCTCACAGTTCTGGAAGCAGTTAGTTGGAGCCGGGGCAGTCTTGGTCTACTCCTTCGTGATTGCCTATGCCATAGGTTGGGTTATTGAAAAGACAATGGGCTTCAGGGTTAAGGCTGAAGACGAAATCGCTGGTATAGACACCGTTGTTCACGGTGAGGAAGCTTATGCTTTCGGCGCTGATAGAGGCTGATTCGAGTGATTGAATGCCCAGGTGTTTTCAACACTTGGGCCTTCTTTTTGACTAAATTTGCCTAAATCGGTTAGGGTTAGGTTGTCTTCTTAGAAGACATGCGGATGTGGCTCAGTTGGTAGAGCACAACCTTGCCAAGGTTGGGGTCGCGAGTTCGAATCTCGTCATCCGCTCGAAGCGGTCTAAACCAAGACTCGTGAAACATGGTGGAGTGGCTGAGCGGCCCAAAGCAACAGCCTGCAAAGCTGTCAACCCACGGGTTCAAATCCC
>CANKLZ010000003.1 GCA_947483795.1 Micrococcales bacterium
GCGAATCTCATTCGGACTGATGCTTAGATCTGCCATCTTGTTCCTCTACTTCTGAAGCGTTAGCTTCGGTTGATGCTGCTGGAGGCCTTTACCAACTGCAGCTTTAGGTTTTGCAGACGGGTGCTTACGCTTCCGTCGATTATTTCACCAGCAATTTGAACGACCATCCCACCGAGAATCGAAGGATCGATCTCAACGTTCAGGCTGATTTGCTGACCATAAGTACCAGCCAGGGTTGAACGCAAGCGCTCAATCTGACTACGTTCTAGTTCTTTAGAAACTGTGACTGTTGCCACAAGTGACTCACCGTAGGCTGCAACCTGCTTAGCAAACTGGTCAATCACAATAGCAACGCGACGACCACGAGCTGATCCAACAGCCTGGTTGATAAGAGCGAGAGTTACTGCATTAGCCTTTGAGCCAATTAGTGCATGAACCAGAGCAAGCTTTGTAGCTTTAGGTGCACTCTTGTTGCTCAAAGCAAACTGAAGATCTCGGTCACTTGCAACAACCTGCTGGAAGCTAAACACTTCGCTTTGGACTTCGTCCAAAACGTTAGTCTTTGCAGCAGTTGCTGCAGCTGCGTGAACACCCAACTGCTCAAGAACAATAACCAAGTCCATGCTCCTGGAGAATCTAAGAGCAGAAACTTTCTTCACAAACTCGATTGCGTTTGCACTGACCTTTGTGTTGAACACGCGCTCGATGAGCTCATTCTTAGCATCGCTCTCAGTGGAAGTGTCTGAGAGGATGCCACGCAACTGGGTAGAACCCGAGATTGCATCGGCAACTACAAATAGGTCAATCGCAAAGCTTAGGTCTGATCCAAGGTATGCAGATGCATCTGCTTTAGCTTGAGCCAGCGCTTGACGAGTTGAGGAGGCCATTAGTTCTTCTTGCTGTCTTTCTCTAGATCTGCCAGGAAGCCATCAACCATGCTGGTTGCATTCTTGTCTTCTTTGAGGCTCTGCTTCAAGACCGCTGATGCAAGATCTAGTGCAAGAGTGCCAACTTCAGCACGAAGAGCAATTATTGCAGCCTGACGTTCAGCTTCAATCTGCTTCTTCGCTGACTCTGTCATACGAAGAGCTTCAAGAGCTGCGGCTTCTTTGAGTTCAGCAAGAATCTGAGCACCTTCAGCTCTAGCTGATTCGCGAATCTGAGCTGCCTCAGTGCGAGCTAGAGCCTGTTCGGCTTCGATGTTTGCTGTTTTCTCTGCCGCCTCAGCCTGAGCCAACTCTGCCTGAGCTAGACGACCTTCGATAGCCTCTGCCCTTGCATCCATGTTCGCTTTGAAGTTAGGCAAAACCTTGCGCCAAAAGAAGACCAACAGGGTGCTGAAAACAACAGCTGACCACAAAATGTCCGGCCAGGCCGGCAGAAGTGGGTTAGCTGAGGCTTCAGTCCTCATAAGTTGGTGGAAAACAGTATTCATCAATTGAAACCTATGCTGTGAAGATGAATGGGGTTGCTAGACCAATAAGAGCCAAAGCTTCGATCAACGCAACACCGATAAACATTGTTACCTGTAGACGGCCGGCCATTTCTGGCTGACGTGCGATTGACTCGATTGTCTTGGAAACTACTAGACCTACACCAAGTGCTGGGCCGATAGTTGCAATACCGTAACCTAGGACACCTAGGTTTCCTGAGATTGCTGATACCTGTGTTGCGGTCTCTGCTGCTAGTTGAATAATCTGCACTTTATTTCCTTCCATTGTTTGAGCTGACGGTTGCCAGCCCTTGTTTCTTAGTGATCATCTGCTAACGACAGCTGAATGTAGACGGTCGTTAGCAGCGTGAAAACGTAGGCCTGTAGTATCGAGACGAAAATCTCGAGAAGAGTAAAAGCAAAACCAAAGAATAGAGTTCCAGCGGCCATGGCCTTGAAAGGGCCATCCACGGTGAACAAGAAGAAGTGGGTTGAGGTAAAGCAAAGCACCAACAGAAGGTGGCCTGCAACCATGTTCATTGTCAAACGAAGAGCCAGAGTCACCGGTCTTAGGACGAATGTAGATACAAACTCAATTGGCGTAAGCATGATGTAAAGGACTTTTGGAACGCCTGTTGGGAATAAAGCGGTTTTGAAGAAAGTCATTCCATGCTTTTTAGCACCTGCATAGATAAATGTGATGTAAGCCGCTATCGCCATAACCAATGGCAAACCAATAACTGCGGTACCAGCGATGTTCAGTGCAGGAACGATTCCAGTAATGTTCATGCCAATAATTGCGAAGAAACAGGTGACAAGTAGAGGAAGGAATCGATCTCCGTCTTTTTCACCTAATTGCTCATGAGCAATTGACTTACGCACGAAGTTGATGGCCAATTCACCAAGCATCTGGAATCTACCAGGTACAAACTGACCTGTAAGTGTGCTCTTGCGGAATCGGTTAGCCAGGATTGTGAAAACTACGATCAAAACGATTGTCACCAAAATACGGGTAAGCATGATTCTGTTTAGCTCGAATGGGGTGCCAATGAACAAAATGGCATCTGGATAAAACTCGCCAATTGTTGGGCCTACGAACTCATCGCCAGTGCCAGCGGCAGGCCTAATGGCCTCGCTTATGCTCAATAGCTTCTCAGTAAACAGTTTTGACTCCTGTTTCGGGGCAGGCTATGCCTAACCTTGCGGCGATTTACAGTGGGTTACCGATGCTACTGGAGCAAGCGATACTCAAATCGTATCAGCATCAACGGACTCCGAAATGTAAAATCCTCGGAAATTTTCAGTTATTTATCTGATTGAACCACTGGCGTTAGACGTGCCTTGGCAATCAATAAAGAGTCCAAGATCAGGGTCCCAAGAACAGCCGCCACTATGGTGAAAAAGACAATAGGTCTAGCTTGAGTTGTTAGCCACTCAGCCCGGCTCAAAAGGCTAAAAATCACCAGGAAGAGCACCATCTTGAAGACCCAACCTCCCAGAACTGCTCCCATGAAACCAGTCAAACCGAACCTTGAACCAATAAGAACGCTGAGGGCTGTGAGTCCTGTGAATAGCAAAGCCAAGAGGCCTCCTGCTAGCGCAGCCAAAACGCCTGGGTTACCGGCAACTAGGAAACCAACGCCTGAACCAACCAAAGTGATCACTAGGACAAGTAGAGCACCAAGCTTTAGAACACGCTGCATAACTGATTTCACATCATCTAACATTCTGAGTCTTTCTTCTTCTCTTGCGGATTCGGGTAATTTCAGGCCAAAGCGTATACAGAAGTGAGGATGAGATGGACACAGTCGCAAAGAGAACTACCAAAACTACATCAGTAAGGAACAAGAGGAGACAGCTCACAGATACCGATGCACTCCAAAAGTAGAAGACCAGAACTGACCCGACATGGCCATGGCCAAAATCTTGAAGCTTGTGATGCAGATGCAGTCGGTCAGCTGAGAACGGTGACTTGCCTGCAGCCAAGCGACGCGCTACAGCCAAAGCAAAGTCCAAAAGTGGCAGTAGCAATATGGAGATAGGAAGAATTAGCGGCAATACGGCAGGAACTAGATCGTCTCGCTTTAGTGAAGCTGGATCTATCTGACCGGTAACGGTAAGTGCAGAGGCCGTCATAAGTAGCCCAAGAAGTAGCGCTCCCCCATCGCCCATGAAAATCTTTGCCGTATGCCAGTTGTGCGGCAGGAAGCCGACACAGATACCAATAACTATCGCTGAAATTACCGTAGCAAGATTGAAATAGTTGGTTGGCGATATCTGCTGGGACAGCAAATAGGAGTAAATAAAGAAAACTACGGTTCCGATTAACACCACTCCGGCTACCAGACCATCTAGGCCATCAATGAAGTTCACCGCGTTCATAACCAATACCGCTAGGAGAACAGTCACCACAAAAGAGACACCAAAGGACCCAACAGTTAGCCCGAAGATAGGTAGCGAAACAATCTGCACACCGTTCCAAGCCAAAACTCCAGCTGCCAGAAACTGACCAGCAAGCTTGATAGTCCAGTCAAGGTCATACAGGTCATCTAAGAATCCAATAGCCATCACGACCAAAGCAGCAAGTGAGATAGCAATGATCGGTCCTGGGTCAGCAAAGACAACATCGAACCAACCAATAGGTGCTGCAATTGCAATGGAGACCACAAAACCAATGAACATGGCAAGGCCACCGATACGTGGGGTTGGCTTGGTGTGCATGTCTCTGGTTCTAATCGCCTTTGGATAAATCTGGTATCGATCAGCTAGCTTTCTCACAACAAAGGTTGCCAGGTAGGTAACCGCCCCAGCTATTGCCATTAAAAGAAGATAGGCGCGCACTAGCCCGCGCTGACTTCGAGTAAATCTCCAACTACAGAGCGAATCTTGGCCTCTGAAAGAGCACCGCGTCTAACTATCTTTATGTTTCCAGTGGTGCTCAAAGTTCCTGCCATGTCATAGGTATCAACCAAAGCAGTTAAATCTAGGATGGTCGATGCTTCACCCTTAGGACTAGGTCCACCATCAAGGAACACACTCACCGACTTATCCAAATATTCCAATGCTTGCTGACAAGTTGTAGCAGCTGGCTCACCAGTGAGATTCGCACTTGAAACAGCTAGCGGTCCAGTTTCTTCGATTAGAGCTAAAGCAATCTTGTGATCTGGAACCCGAAGAGCAACAGTTCCCTTGGTCTCCCCCAGATCCCATTGCAAAGAAGGTTGAGCTTTCAAAATCAAAGTCAAAGCACCCGGCCAAAATGTCTCAGCCAGTTTGATAGCAGCATCAGGGAGTGACTCCACTAATGCTTTAGCCATGTTGAGGTTGGCGATAAGAACTGGAGGTGGTGATTGTCTACCTCTACCTTTAGCATCCAACAGAGCTTGGACAGCTTCAGGAGAAAATGCATTTGCAGCAATTCCATAAACAGTGTCAGTTGGGATAACAGCGAGTTCGGTTCTGCCGAGAGCCACTTTGGCTAAGCGCATTCCAGTAAGTAGTTCAGTGTCAACTGAGCAATCAAAAACTTTTTGCATTTCTAACTACCCGTCCTATCTGATCGCTGTGGTCGCTCTGTCGCGACCTGATAAATCCTTATGGGTTGCACACTGACGCCAACCTAGGCTCAATATTAGTTGTCTAATGGCATCGCCCTGCATGTCAGCGTGCTCAATAATCAACGCTCCGCCTTCTCTCAGCAATCTCTTAGCTGAGATCTCAACCTTTCTAACTAGGTCAAGCCCATCTGCTCCACCATACAAAGCCATCCTTGGGTCGTGTAAATGGACCTCAGGATAGATAGGGACCATCTCATCAGGAATGTAAGGCGGATTAGACACCAACACATCTACCTGACCGTCTAACTCAGGGAAGGCATCTGCAAGATCGCCTTGAACAAGTGTTGCCTGAGGCGCATACTTAGCCAAGTTTGCTCTTGTATAACTAAGAGCATCTTCACTAAGTTCAATAGCGAATACTTTGGCATTAGGCACTTCAACGGCAAGTGACAGTGCAATGGCACCTGAGCCAGTAGCTAGATCAACGGCAATTGGATTCGCGACAGGAACAGCTTTTAGAGCATCAACGGCTAACTGGGTAACAGTTTCGGTTTCAAATCGAGGAACGAAAACACCAGGCCCAACTTTTAGTTCCAACTGTCTGAAGTATGCAACCCCGGTTAGGTGCTGCAGAGGATACCGCTCAGCTCGTTTGTCTACAAGCTCAAGAAACTTTTGGTCTTGAACTGAATCCATTGATTCACCTGTGATTGCTTTTACTTGCAGTTCACCACGAGAGAGCTCAAGCACAAATCCTAAAAGAATCTCAGCATCTGCCTGAAAGGATTCAATGCCTGCTAGTTCAAACTTCTTTGAAGCAAGTTCGATAGCAGCAGAGAGCTTCATTACTCGCTCTCACCAAGAGCAGCTAATCTAGCTTCCTCATCAGCTTGGATAGCTGATTGAACCACAGGCTCTAATGCACCATCCATTACCTGATCTAGGTTGTATGCCTTATAACCAGTTCTATGATCAGCAATCCGGTTCTCAGGGAAGTTATAGGTTCTGATTCGCTCAGAACGGTCAACGCTTTTAACCTGAGATTTTCTAGCGGCACTTAGTTCAGCCTCTAATACTTCTTGCTGTGCTGCTAGTAGTCGCGCTCTTAGAACACGCATAGCAGCCTCACGGTTTTGTAGCTGAGACTTTTCGTTCTGCATGGACACAACGATTCCAGTTGGAATGTGAGTCAGACGAACAGCCGAGTCAGTTGTGTTAACCGACTGACCACCAGGGCCCGATGACCTAAACACATCAACGCGAATTTCATTCGCTGCAATTTCAAGTTCTTCAGGAGCGTCAACTTCTGGGAAGACTAGAACTCCAGCAGCTGATGTGTGAATACGTCCCTGGGTTTCCGTGACTGGAACACGCTGAACTCTGTGCACACCGCCTTCATACTTCAGGTGAGCCCATACTCCTTCAGCAGGATCTGATGATTTGCCTTTGATGGCAATCTGAACATCTTTGTATCCACCAAGATCTGATTCGTTCTTGTCTAGGATTTCTGTCTTCCAGCCCTTGCTGTTGGCGTACTGGATATACATTCTGAAAAGATCAGCTGCGAAAAGTGCTGATTCAGCACCACCTTCACCAGCCTTGATTTCCATAATGACATCGCGACCATCATCAGGGTCTCTAGGGATTAGTAATCGACGTAGTTTCTCAGTTGCCTCATGTAGTGCTTCTTCTAAAGAAGGAACCTCATCAGCAAAAGCTTCATCTTCTTTAGCCATGTCTTTAGCGGCATCAAGATCAGACTGCATAGCGTTGACTGCGTGGTATGCAGAAACAATTGCGTTTAGCTCTGCGTATCTGCGGTTTAGCTTTTTAGCTAGTACTGGATTGGCGTGGACTGAGGCCTCTGAAAGTTGTGTTTGCAACTCTGCATGTTCAGCCAGTAATGCCTGGACTGAAGATAACATTATTCGCTTTCAGATCCGCTTGCTACAGGCATGGACTTCTGAACCATCATTAGGAACTCAACGTTGCTCTTAGTTTCCTTTAGACGGTTAAGAACAAGTTCAAGTGCCTGCTGCTGTTCTAGACCGGCAAGTGCACGACGAAGCTTCCAAACAATCTTGGTCTCATCAGGGCTCATCAACATTTCTTCACGACGAGTTCCAGATGCGTTCACATCAACAGCTGGGAAGATTCTCTTGTCAGCTAGTGATCGTGAAAGACGAAGTTCCATATTTCCAGTTCCCTTGAACTCTTCGAAGATAACCTCATCCATCTTTGAACCAGTCTCAACTAGAGCGGTTGCAAGGATGGTTAGTGATCCACCGTCCTCAATGTTTCTAGCTGCACCAAAGAAACGCTTTGGTGGATAGAGTGCTGATGAATCAACACCACCGGAAAGAATACGACCTGATGCTGGAGCTGAGAGGTTGTATGCACGACCAAGACGAGTAATTGAGTCAAGCAACACAACAACGTCGTGGCCCATCTCAACTAGACGCTTCGCACGCTCAATTGCAAGCTCGGCCACAGTTGTGTGATCTTCTGCTGGACGGTCGAAAGTTGAAGCAATAACTTCACCCTTGACAGTTCTCTGCATGTCTGTAACTTCTTCAGGACGCTCATCAACTAGAACAACCATTAGGTGAACCTCTGGGTTGTTGACAGCAATTGAGTTAGCAATAGCCTGAAGCACAAGAGTCTTACCAGCCTTTGGTGGCGAAACAATCAGACCACGCTGGCCCTTACCAATAGGAGCTACTAGGTCAATAATTCTGGTTGATAGCTTGTTTGGCTCAGTCTCTAGACGAAGCCGAGTCTGTGGGTAAAGAGGAGTTAGCTTGCCGAATTCAACACGGTTCGCAGATTCTTCAGGTGTCTGACCGTTAACAGAGTCAACACGAACAATCGCATTGAACTTAGTTCTTGACGGTGAATCACCTTCACGAGGCTGACGGATGGCACCAACAACCGCGTCACCCTTACGAAGTGAGTACTTCTTGACCTGGCCAAGAGATACATAAACATCGTTAGGACCAGCTAGGTAGCCGGTGGTTCTTACGAACGCGTAGTTATCCAAAATGTCCAAGATACCTGCTACAGGTACTAATACATCATCAGGAGAAATCTCGGTATCAACTTCATCGCGCTCGTTGTTGCGACGTGGACCACGGTCACGGAAACGATCATTGCCCCCACCGCCGCCACCTGAACGGTTGCGGTTACGGTTACGGTTGCGGTTTTGACCTTGACGGTCATTACGCTCTGGACGCTCCGGACGGTCGCCATCGAATTCCCGATCGCGAGCTGGACGCTCAGATGTGCTCTCTTGGGTGGATTCTGTTCTAGGAGCTGACTCTGCAGGAGCTGCTGAACGATTACGAGTTCTGTTGTTGTTGCTTCGCTCTGGAAATGCATCAGGAGATTTAGTTTCAGGAGCAGCAGCCTGTGGTGCTGCGTCTTCACTCTTGCGAGAACGGGCAGGCTTCTTGGCCTCTACCGGTGCGTCGGTTGCAGGAACTGCAGTTACTCTACGTGATCTCTTTGGGGTACTGTCTTTTTGGATTTCATCCATGTTTGTATGACTCTTTCTTGATTTAGCAATCGGTTTCTTAGTTGAGGTGGATTGCTTGGTGCACGACCTTGTCGTGCTCGAACCGTAAGTATTTACGGGATTTGGTACTAGGTAGCTATTATTTAGCCCCAAGATTTCTGTACGTTGTAACAGTAGCACCTTTGAAGTCCACAGCCAACATTAAAGGGGTCCAACTGGGGAAATGTTCAGCCGCAAGGCTCGCTGCAGCCAGTCTTTGAGCGGGATCGCTGGCTAAAACCAACACCGATGGGCCTGCCCCTGAAACAACAGCCGCATGGCCTGCACTTCGAAGAGTGGTGATTAGAGCGTCCGTTTCAGGGATAGCCTTTGCTCTGTAGTTCTGGTGCAAACGGTCTTCAGTGGCTGCCAATAACAGCTCTGGGCTTTGGGTGAGAGCTGCGATAAGTAGAGCAGATCTCGAGACGTTAAACACAGCGTCATCGTGCGGAACTGACTCTGGTTGCAAAGATCTTGCCAGCTCTGTTGACATTTTATTTTTAGGAACTAGAACCAACGGAGACACACCTCTATGCACAAACAACTTCTTGTGCTTAGGTCCTGTTTCATCCTGCCAAGCAATTGTTAGGCCACCGAATAGTGCTGGTGCAACGTTGTCTGGATGGCCTTCAAGTTTTGTTGCAATATCTAGAAGCTGCGTCGAACTAATCTCAACTATTCCTTCAAGTAAACCTTTAGCTGCCATGATGCCTGCAACAACAGCAGCACCTGATGAACCCATTCCCCTGCCGTGCGGAATAAAGTTGTGGGCCTTTAATCTCAAACCAGGTAACGGTTGTCTTAGATACTGAAAAGTGTAAGCAATTGCTTTGACAACTAGATTCTCATCTCCGGTGGCAACTTCTCCAGCACCCTCTCCAATTACTTGAACCTGAGCATCGAGTGCATCAACTGCGATAACTTCAAGTTCATCGTAAAAAGATAGCGCCATACCTAAAGTGTCAAAACCAGGACCTAAGTTTGCAGTTGTAGCTGGAACTTTCACAACAACTCTGCGGCCAAGCATTGCGTTAGCTTGATCTAAACGCATTAGTTTTTATCCAATCCAAGTATTTCTGCAACCTCAGCTGTTTCTTTGGAACAAGAAACTGGAGAGATGTCATTACCGCTAGCATCTTTCAAAGCCCAACCAGAATCCTTGAGTCCGTGACCGGTAACAGTCACAACAATCTTTGCGCCTGAAGGAACTTTGCCTAGCTTTGAGTTCTTGAATAAACCAGCAGCGCCTGTCGCAGATGAAGGTTCCACGAAAACGCCAACCTCATTAGATAGGTAACGGTGCATCCAAAGAATTTCTTCATCAGATACCGCTCCGAACTCTCCCCTACTGCAATCCTGGGCACTAAGCGCCAGATCCCAAGAAGCTGGGTTGCCAATACGGATAGCTGTGGCAATGGTTTCTGGATTAGCTATCGGATGTCCTGCTACAAACGGAGCTGATCCTTCAGCCTGAAATCCCCACATTACTGGAACACCCTTGATATTTCCTTCGTTGAACTCTTCTAAATACCCTTTGAAATAAGCACTGTAGTTACCAGCGTTACCTACTGGCATAACGTGGAAATCTGGAGCAAAACCTAGCGATTCAACAACCTCAAAGCTAGCTGTCTTCTGACCTTCGATACGGTCTGGGTTCACTGAGTTCACAAGATGGACAGCATAGTTCTCACTAAGTTCACGTGCTAGGACCAAACAGTCATCGAAGTTACCCCTAACCTGCAAGATCTCTGCTTTATGAGCAACTGCCTGAGCTAATTTACCCATGGTGATCTTGCCTTCAGGAATAAGCACAACAGACTTAATTCCAGCGGCTGCTGCATAGGCTGCAGCGCTGGCAGAAGTATTTCCAGTTGATGCACAAATCACAGCTTTTGCACCGTGAGCCAATGCCTTGGTTACAGCCATTGTCATACCGCGATCTTTGAATGAACCGGTTGGGTTCATTCCTTCGACCTTTAGCCAAACTTCAGCTGCACCGACAAGTTTGGCAAGTGCTGGAGCATGAACCAGCGGAGTGCCACCTTCGCCAAGGGTAACTACCTTGGTACCAGGAGCAATATCTAGTCGATCGAAATACTCGTTGATTACTCCACGCCATTGCTGTGCCATTTTTATACTCCTTCAACTCTGATAACAGAGGTGATCTGTTCAACGGCAGCACTGGCGTCGAGCTCGCTTACTACAGCAGCTAATGATTTATCACTAGCCTCATGAGTTCCAATTTCCAACCAAGCAGTGCTTTCAGCTTGAATCATCTTTGATGACTGCTCAACTGTTTCTATCGAAACGTCGTGAGCCGCGAAGATGTTTGCTACCGCGGCCAGTACACCTGGCTGATCAGTTACTTCCAAAGTGATTTGGTAACGAGTCTTGATTCTGCTGATCGGTAATACTTCTAAATCAGCGTGCACTGAATCAGCAAGACCCGGACCACCTGCGACGTGACGCTTTGCCGCAGAAACTAAATCACCCATCACTGCAGATGCTGTTTGAATGCCACCCGCTCCTGCTCCATAGAACATCAGACTTCCCGCTGCCTCTGCTTCAACGAATACCGCATTGAAGGCACCACGAACTGCGGCCAATGGATGTTCCAAGGGAACCATCGCTGGGTAGACGCGTACTGATATTCCGTCCTCTGGATGCTCTGCATCAGCTGGAATCATTTCACAAATAGCTAACAACTTAATCACATAGCCATCACGCTTAGCTGCAGCTATTTGAGCTGCTGTGACTTTGGTTATTCCTTCGCGATACACCTTCTCCAAAGGAACTTCTGTATGGAAGGCAAGAGATGCAAGGATAGCCACCTTTTGAGCAGCGTCATAGCCTTCAACATCAAGAGCTGGATCTGCTTCAAGATAACCGAGTTTGGTTGCCTCTTGCATAGCCTCTTCAAGAGTCGCTCCGGTTGTATCCATGCGATCGAGAATGAAGTTAGTCGAACCGTTGACGATACCCATGATGCGCTTGACCTTGTCACCAGCAAGAGATTCACGAAGCGGTCTAATGATTGGAATTGCTCCAGCCACAGCAGCTTCAAAGTAAAGCTGAGCTCCGACTTGTTCAGCAACGTCAAACAGTTCAGTACCGTGCGTAGCAAGTAAGGCTTTATTAGCTGTGATTACATCGCTACCGGAATTTAGGGCTGCCAAGATAAAGGTTCTGGCAGGTTCAATGCCACCCATGACCTCGATAACAATATCTGCACCGAGAATAAGTTGATCGGCATCTGTTGTGATGAGTTCAGTTGGTATGCCGTATCCCCTAGCTGCTCTCTTATCTCTAACCAAAACACCGGCTAACTGCAGTTCAGCACCAACGCGAGCAGCAAGCTCATCCTTGTTCTCCAAAATAAGTCTGGCGACCTGAGAACCAACTGAACCTGCTCCTAAAAGAGCAATCCTTAGTGGGCGGTATTCAATCATTTAGACACCTTCAAGTCTCTAGAAAGCAAATCTTCTTCAGTTTCAGATCTGACAATCAGATCTGCCTTACAGTCTTCAACAGCAACAACAGCAGCCCTGGCTAGGTAGTTGTAATTGCTAGCTAGTGAGAAACAGTATGCACCAGTTGTTGCCACCACAACTAGATCATTAGGCGCAACATCTTCTGGAAGATACGCGTCACGAACGACAATATCCCCAGATTCACAGTGTTTACCAACGACTCGAGATAGCGCTGGGATGGCCTCGGATTCTCGTGAGGCTAGCAAAACACTGTAATCAGCACTGTAAAGGGCAGGTCTTGCGTTATCGCTCATACCGCCATCGATACTCACATACTTTCTAACATCGGCATCTTCCCCGACAAGGACGTCCTTAGTTGTACCAACGTTATAGATGGTGATACCTGCGGGGCCTACTATAGCCCGACCTGGTTCATAGGCCAGAACAGGAATAGGAATTCCATACTTGGCACATTCACTAGCCACAGCATCTGTAATTGCTGCTGCAACTTCTTCAATAGCTAGCGGGTTATCGGCTGGTGTATAGGCAACACCAAAACCTCCACCTAAGTTCATTTCAGGAACTGGGCCACCCTTGAGAATCTCGGCTTGCAGTGACACTAATCTCTTGGCTGCTTCGACAAATCCTTCAACTGCAAAGATTTGTGAACCAATGTGTGAATGAAGACCCAAGAACTGCAGGTGCTTATGGGATCTAATCTTTTCAACTAGTGAAGGAACATCAGCCATTGCGATACCGAACTTCTGATCCTCACGAGCTGTGGCTAAGTATTCGTGAGTATGAGCGTGCACACCACTGTTGACACGAAGTCGAACTGGTTGAATACGATCTTGAGCACCAGCAGCTGAAGCAATTCTTTCAATCTCGATATCGCTGTCAATAACAATCACGCCAACGCCTGCAGAAACAGCTCTCCCGATTTCGCTATGAGATTTGTTGTTACCGTGTAAGCCAATGCGAGAAGGAGCAATACCCCCAGCTAATGCAACGGCTAGCTCCCCACCAGAGGAAACGTCGATGTTCATGCCGAGTTGATCAACCCAACGAACTACCTCAGTGGAAAGAAATGCTTTACTCGCGTAGTAAATCTTTGATTGAGTTCCATGGCTTTGCGCAGCTGAAGAAAAAGCAGCAATTATTTGCTCTGCTCGTTCAAAGAACTCTTTTTTGTCCAAAATATAAAGTGGTGAACCGAACTGAGCCACCAAGTCACCAACAGCAACCCCACCAACTTCGATGTGACCTTCTGAGTCGCGTCTTAAGCTCTTCGGCCAAATACCAGTAGCTATGGCGTTTACATCTTTTGGCTTGGTAAGCCAAGCTGGAGCTAACAGATTCTCATTCATCACATACGCTCCGGTGCACTTACGCCAAGAACCTTGAGGCCATTGGCTAGGACTACAGATGCAGCGTTATTCAGCCACAATCTAGTTCGGTGAACACTCTCGACGGCGTTACCTGAAAGTGGAGTCACTCTGCAAGCGTCATACCAGCGGTGATATGCTCCAGCGACTTCCTCTAGATAGCGAGCTACCAGGTGCGGAGCACGCTCAGTTGAAGAGTGAGCCATAACTGCAGGAAAACGAGCAAGAGCTGCCAGCAGGTTTGATTCACTTTCGTGAGTAAGCAAACTTGGATCAAATTCACTGTCGTCCACGGAGAGCGATGCAGCGTTGTTAGCAACCTGCTTGGTTCTTGCGTGAGCATACTGAACATAGAAAACAGGATTGTCATTGGTTTTCTTTGAGAGTTGGTCAAGGTCGATATCGACCATTGAGTTGATTGAAGATCTGGTCAGAGCATATCTGGCTGCATCCACACCAACTGCATCAACTAGGTCTTCCATGGTCACAACAGTTCCAGCCCGTTTAGACATTCTAACCGGTTCACCATCTTTGACTAGGTTTACCAGCTGACCAATAAGAATTTCCAGATTCACTCCCGGTTCATCACCGAAGGCAGCACACATAGCCATCATTCTCTGGACATAACCATGGTGGTCAGCACCGAGCATATACAAGGCCTGATCGAATCCACGTTCACGCTTATCTAGGTAATAAGCAAGATCTCCAGCAATGTATGCAGCTTCGCCATCGCTTTTGATAACTACGCGATCTCTGTCGTCACCAAATGTTGTTGACCTAAGCCAGACAGCACCATCTTGGTCATAGATGTGACCAAGTGCCCGAAGACGTTCGATTGCTTTTTGAACTGCACCATGCTCATAAAGTGAGTTCTCGTGGAAGAACACGTCGAAGTGCACGCCAAACTTTTCTAGAGATTCACGAATTTCGCCAAACATCAGATCCACACCAGCGGCTCTAAACGTTTCCTTAGCTTCATCATCTGGAAGAGAAGCAGCATCTGGATGCAAAGCAACAACTGCTTGTGCAATTTGATTTATGTATTCCCCTGCATAACCATCCTCTGGGGCATCCTCTGAACGAGCGGCTGCTAAAAGTGATCTTGCAAATCTATCTATCTGTGCGCCGTGGTCATTGAAGTAATACTCTCTTGTTACATCAGCACCTTGGGCTTGAAGAATACGTGCCAGTGAATCGCCAACAGCTGCCCAACGAGTTCCACCAATGTGAATCGGACCGGTTGGGTTAGCGGAAACAAACTCGAGGTTCATTTTGATTCCAGCAAGTAGAGAACCTGTCCCATAAGTAGCTCCAGCACTAACAATCTGCTTTGCAAGTTCTCCTGCAGCGGCAGCACTCAAAGTGATGTTGATAAAACCAGGTCCAGCGATATCTACTTTTGATATTCCAGAGATTTGCTCAAGCTCAGTGGCCAATAGTGTTGCTAAATCTCTTGGGTTAGATCCAAGCTTTACTCCCCACTGCATGGCAACGTTAGTAGCCCAATCCCCGTGGTCGCGATTCTTAGGTCGCTCAACAACCACTTCTGCAGGCAGGTCAATAACAGCCAACTTGCCCTGGGTCTGCAAAGAGCCCAGGATTACAAGAATGTGACTGGATAGATCTGCAGGGGTCACGTAATGCACCTTTACTTGAGGGAATAATTTGTTGGGCCAAGAGGCCACAACGCCTATGCCAGTAATGACGATAAGTCTAACAAACCGCCACCGACGGCCATAGAGTGCTCCTGATATGGGGCTATATCGGCTGGTAGTCTGAAGGTAATCCGCTAGCCCCCATAGCTCAGGGGATAGAGCACCGCCCTCCGGAGGCGGGGGCGCAGGTTCGATTCCTGCTGGGGGCACATGATAAAAAACGCACTGCCGCACCTCGACCTCGAAAGCATCCTCGAAGGACTAGGGCCTCTGGCCATGGTGATTGTCTGCCTAATCATCATCACGGAAACGGGCCTACTCGTAGGATTCTTCCTACCCGGTGACTCACTGCTGTTCACAGTTGGACTGATGATTGGTACAGGACTGATTGATGTCCCGATCTGGTTGGCCTGCATACTCATCTCAGCTTCAGCAGTAGCTGGTGACCAGTTGGGTTACTTCATAGGAAGAAAAGCTGGCCCAGCAGTATTCAAAAGACCCAATTCAAGGTTGTTCAGCCAAAAGAATGCTCTTCGGGCCCAAGATTTCTTCGTCAAGTATGGAGCTAAGGCCGTTATTTTTGCTCACTTCGTTCCGATCATGAGAACCTTCGTACCAGTAGCCGCAGGTGTTGGGAAAATGAATTACTCCTATTACCTGCGATACAACATCATCGGAGCTTTGACCTGGGGAATACTTGTTCCACTTATTGGGTTCTTCTTGGGTCAAATAGAGTTCGTGCGTGAAAACGTTGTTCTCGTAACCTTGGTTTTGGTCGGACTCTCACTTATTCCAGTGGCGTTAGAAATACTGAAGGCTAAGAAGAAAAAAACTAAGCCTTAAAGTAACTAATTAGCGAACTCAAGGCTTGAGCTCTGTGGCTCAGAGCGTTCTTCACCTCTGGCTCTAGTTCAGCTGCCGTTTGATCAAAGCCTTCTGGAATAAATACGGGGTCGTAGCCGTGACCATTGGTGCCACGTTCCTCAGTTGCTATTGACCCTGGCCACACTCCAGTGAAAGATGTTTCACCATCATCGGTTACCAAGGCTATTGTGCAAAGAAATGATGCGGCACGATGTTCTGCAGAGATGTCCTTTAGTTGAGCGAGCAGTAATTGACGATTAGCAACGTTATCTTTTGTGCCTGACCAGATTGCCGTAAAGATTCCCGGTGATCCACCAAGTATTTCCACTGCTAACCCTGAGTCATCTGCCAGAGCCGGAAGCCCAGTATGTTTATGAGCAGCCCTAGCTTTGATCAAAGCGTTCTCTAAAAAAGATATCCCATCTTCAACAGGCTCAGGACCGTCGTAGCCAATCAGATCAAAACCAAGTGGAGCAAGTATTGCCCTCAGCTCTGCGACTTTACCTTGATTGTGGGTGGCTAAAACAATCTGCATTATTAGTTCTGCCCCAAAGCACTGTTTTGAATATCAGTCAGTTCTTTGGTTCCAATCAGAGCCAAATCTAGTAGGGAGTCAAGCTCTGCTCTGTCAAAAGGCACACCCTCTGCAGTTCCCTGAACTTCAACGAACTTACCAAGACCAGTAACAACAACGTTCATGTCTGTTTCTGCTCGAACATCTTCTGTGTAGGCAAGATCAAGCATTGGTTCACCATCAATGATTCCTACAGAGATTGCTGCAATAGAGTCAACAATTACTTTGTTCTTGGCTGGAATATGACCATTTGCAATTCCATAGTTGATGGCATCCACTAGAGCTACATATGCACCAGTAATTGCTGCAGTTCTAGTTCCACCGTCAGCCTGCAGAACATCACAGTCAATAATGATGGTGTTCTCCCCAAGTGCCTTGAAATCAACAGCTGCTCTTAGAGCACGGCCTATGAGTCTTGAGATTTCGTGGGTACGTCCGCCAACTTTACCTCTGACGGATTCACGATCATTTCTGTCATGGGTAGCTCTCGGTAGCATTGCGTACTCTGCTGTTACCCAGCCTTCACCCTTGCCTACTTTCCAACGTGGCACGCCTGGAGTAAATGAAGCTGTGCAGAGCACTTTAGTTGAACCAAAGGAGATTAGTGCTGAACCTTCAGCATGCTCGCTCCAATTGCGCTCAATTGTTACTGTGCGCAACTGATTTGCGTTACGGCCGTCTACTCTAGTCATTTGTCTTCCTACCTAATTATTGAATCTGCTCAACACTTTGAACTTCTGGCCCTAAGAATCGTCTAGCCAGTTTCGCAAAACTTTCAGCATCACCTGTTGCTTGGAAGCGCAAGGACGGTTTACCAACATCCGTTCTCAAAAGATTGTGAGCTACCAAAGTGCGATAAACATCCTTAGCTGTTTCCTCGGCGCTAGAAACTAAAGTGACGTCTTCACCCATTACGTATGCAAGAGCTCCGGTGAGAAGAGGATAGTGTGTGCAGCCCAGAACAAGTGTGTCAACATCAGCATTCTTGATGGGTGCAAGGTAAGTTTCAGCAAGAGCTATAACCTCAGGTCCTGAAGTGATACCGCGTTCGACATAATCAACAAACTCTGGACAAGCAGCGCTTATGAGTTCAAAGTCAACCGCTGCAGCAAAAGCATCATCATATGCTCTTGAGGTAATGGTTGCACTGGTTCCGATAACCCCAACTTTGCCATTACGGGTTGCAGCAACCGCTCTTCTAACGGCAGGTTGAATAACTTCAACTACAGGGATACCACGGCCTTCTGTATATCTCTCACGTGCATCTCTAAGCACTGCTGCGGAAGCAGTGTTGCAAGCAATAACAAGAAGCTTGACGCCTTCATCAACCAAGCGATCCATGACATCAAGAGCTAAAGTTCTGACCTCTTGAATAGTTTTTGTCCCATAAGGTGTGTTTGCTGTGTCACCTAGATAAATAACAGATTCATTAGGTAATTGATCAATGATTGCTCTGGCGACAGTTAGACCTCCGACACCGGAGTCAAAGATACCTATAGGAGCGTTATTCACTGGATAAGTCTATTGGCGAAAGATTATTCGTCGCCTGAGCCTTTACCATCTTCGTTTTTCTTCATTTGTTCATAGATGTCTTTACATTCAGGGCAGACCGGGAACTTCTCTGGATCACGACTAGGGATCCAAACTTTGCCACACAGAGCAATAACTGGATTACCCATCACTGCAGATTCGACAACCTTGTCTTTTCTGACATAGTGCGCATATCTCTCATGATCTCCTGGCTCAATGTTCTGGGTCTGAGGATCTACAACTACGGTAGGTCTATTAATAGTTTCCTGTTCCATTTATTCCTCTACTACTTAGAAGCTAATCGAACTGCGTCAGCTACACGCTGGGTTACATCATGATGGAACACACTAGGAACTATATACGACGCGTTCAACTCCTCAGGCTCAACACAGTGAGCCAGTGCATCGGCGGCTGCCAAAAGCATCTTTTCGGTAATCACATTTGCTCCAGCATCAAGTAATCCCCTGAAGAAACCCGGGAAAGCTAGAACGTTGTTGATCTGGTTTGGGAAATCACTTCTACCTGTTGCCACTACAGCTGCGAACTGTGCTGCTTTAGCAGGTTCAATTTCGGGTGTTGGGTTAGCCAAAGCAAAAACAATTGAGTTAGCGGCCATTTTCTCAATGTCGGTTGCTTCCAACAGGTTTCCAGCTGAAACACCGATAAACACATCCGCGCCAACTAAAGCATCCTTAAGGCTTCCAACCTTGCCACTTTTATTAGTCTCTTGAGAAATCCAACCCAGCGATGAATCCGGGTTTATGTCCTCTCGCCCGACGTGAATGATGCCCTTTTGATCGGCAACTACTGCATGCCTTAGACCCGCAGCGAAAAGAAGTTTTAGAACTGCAGTTCCGGCAGCACCCGCACCACTCATAACTAGATGCACATCGCCAATATTCTTGTTTACAACTTTTAGAGCATTACGAAGGGCAGCCAGGCAGACAATTGCAGTTCCGTGTTGGTCATCGTGGAAAACTGGGATATCAAGTTCTGCTCTAAGCCTTGCTTCTATCTCAAAACATCTTGGAGCAGAGATATCTTCTAAGTTGATTCCAGCAAAAACCGGGGCTATTGCCTTAACAGTTCTTACTATTTCTTCAGTGTCTTGAGTGTCTAAACAAATAGGGAAAGCATCGATGTTGGCGAAACGCTTGAACAATGCAGCTTTACCTTCCATGACAGGAAGAGCTGCCAGGGGTCCAATGTTACCCAAACCAAGAACTGCAGAGCCATCGCTAACGACCGCGATGGTGTTTCGCTTAATTGTCAGTCTTCTAGCATCCGCTGGATCTTTAACAATTGCCTCGCATATGCGAGCAACACCTGGAGTATAGATAAGAGATAGGTCATCTCGGTTGCGGATAGGAAGCTTAGACTCGATGGTTAGTTTGCCACCTAGGTGGGCAAGAAATGTTCGGTCCGAGACTTTACCGACAACAACTCCAGCGACTAACTTGAGGCTTTCAACAATTTGTTCAGCGTGCTCTGAGTTAGTGCAGGCACAGGTTAGGTCAATTCTTACTCGTTCAGCATCTGAATGATTCACATCTACTGCTGTTACAGATCCACCTGAACGTTCAATGATAGACGTGAGCTCGCTTACCGCGGTGTTTTTTGCAGGAGCTTCTAAACGAATTGTTATTGAATACTGAACAGATGGCAACATTGACATGCTTATAGTCTGCCACGACTAACAAGATGGACCTAACCTCTAGTTAGTGGCAGCGTCTCCAAGAGTCGCGACAATGATGACTTCACTGCCATCTCTAAGTACTATCAGAGTTACCTGAGCGTTAGCGGGCCGAGCTCGGATAGCTGCAGTTAGTGTTTTTGCGCTGTCTATCTTGCTACCTTCACACTCAATCACCACATCCCCCTCTAGAAGGCCTGCTTTCTCCGCTGGACCATCAGGGGTGAGCTTTTCAATACGGGCACCAACGCTAAATGATGCTGAAGAATCCGAAAATTTTGCATCAGCAACCATAGCCCCTAGTAGGCCATGGCTAACTTTTCCAGTCTTGATGATTTGATCTGAAACACGCTTAGCTACATTTGATGGAATTGCAAAACCAACACCTATGTTGCCTCCCTGTGAGCTGCTACTTGCAGCGCTGGCGATAGCAACGTTGATTCCAATCAACTGACCTTTATCGTTAACCAGTGCCCCACCAGAGTTACCAGGGTTGATGGCGGCATCGGTTTGAATAACATCCAAGTTGACCGGAGCCCTGTCATTGCTGTTCTGCCACAATTGAAGACTTGAGTTGCCATCTTCTGGGACGGCTGCGGAATCAACAGAAATAGTCCTGCTCATAGCAGAAATAACACCAGAGGTGACCGTTGCGTCATAACCAAGCGGCGAACCAATTGCTACTGCAAAATCACCAACATTAACTTGAGCGCTATCCGCAAACTCAATTGGGCTAAAGCCAGATCCGGTAGCCTTAATGACCGCGAGGTCATTAGTTGGATCTATTCCGACAATTGACGCTCTAAAAATTTTGCCAGCTGAAGTTTTAATCTCAATTCTGGCTTTTTCAGTTTCGCCATCCAAAGAGACAACGTGGGCATTGGTCACAATGTAGCCGTCAGTTGTTAGGACAACTCCTGATCCAGTACCTGCTGAACTTCTGCCCGAAACAGAAAGAGTGACAACAGATGGCAACCCTTTGGCTGCGGCAGCTGAGACCCAGTTCACGTTACTTGGATTAGTGATGACAACATTTTGTGTTGAAGAAATAAATGGGAAAGATCCGGTAGCCCCATAAGCACCTAAATAAGCTCCAACGATAGAACCGATTGTGGCGATTAGTACGACAACTAGAGTGGTCGGTGCCTTACGTGCCACTGGAGCTTGAACTGGCTGAGCCGGAGTGGGTATGGAGACTTTCTCCCCTAGAAATTGAGTGTTAAAGTGACTTTTGTTATCTGTCAATTGCTTGCCCTCATCTGTCTGCATTTATCCAACTTTATGTATCCAACTACATAATTTTATGAATATCTGCTGACAAAGACCTGAAAATCAACAACGCCAAGCAGATGAGCCATTGAGACAAGGTGAGTTCACTAGTTTTGGCGGTTCTTTGATGCTTTTAGGGGGATCAACTGACCCCACATTGAAAGTAACCTGATTTGCATTAGTAACTAAATCTGGCTTAACTACACTCCAACTTGTAAGTCCATCGAATAGATACTCAACGGAATATGAGACCGCCAGCAAAACCCTCACATCACCTACTCTGCCAGGAATGTAAGTTGGCTTGGGCAGAGCACTGGTTTTAGTTGTAGCCCCAACCGCTGCAAAGGTCCACTTATATTTCGCCGGCTTGAATCGAACCTGAGCGGCTAAACCTAACAACTTGGTTTTCAAAGTCTGAATCCTTGCTGAAGAAGAGAATGAGACTTGCTGTTTCACCTTTATCCCTTTTGATGGCTTGAGAAAAATTCTAGGAATCTCAGGTTTGAATGTCTTGAGAGCTGACTGGAGCTTCGACTGACTGGGCTTACCGATGTTAACTATTGCAATGGCTTGGCTTGGCGGATACAAACTCCAGCATCCGACATGCCCCGAAGATAACAAACTGTAGGTCAAATCTAAGCTCAAACCGTTTGGATAGACCAAACACTTAGGCGCAGTGCTGGTCTGTGAACCAATAATCAGGTTCAATGAACCATTGGACCCTTTGATCAGTAGTGCCTTTGAGGCGCAAAGAGTTAGCTGAGTTGAATTGCTAACCGCACCTACAGACGTGCTGACGGAACTAAAAGCACTTGGACAACTAGGCGCTGCTACCCAGCCTGAAGTAGCGAGAGCGATTGAAGCTAGTAACAGCATGCAAGGAGCATACGGAATTGGCACCAAATGCACTTAAGTTATATACAGCAAAAGAAAAGGCCCCAACTTTCGTTGGGACCTTTTCACTATTGGTTGCGGAGGCAGGATTTGAACCTACGACCTCCGGGTTATGAGCCCGGCGAGCTACCGAACTGCTCCACCCCGCGGCGAAGTTCCAGCCTAACACAATCCAGTTACTTTTTGCTTGCCTCCAAAGCAGCATCGATAGCAGCCTTTAGGCGGGCATCTGCTTTACCAAATGCAGTCCAGTCTCCAGCTTTCATCGCATTATCTTTGTCAATCATGGCCTGACGAGCATTCGCAAGAGCAGTTGCTAATCGTTGCTCGTTAGTTTGACCTGGGTCAACAGGAGGGATTACTCCCCCGCCAGTTCCACTGTTTCCAGAGAACAATGCGTTTAGAGCAGAATCCAAGTTGTCCTCGAAAGCGATCTTGTCACCAAAAGCGACTAGCACTTTCTTCAATAGTGGGAAAGAAGTTTCACCAGTTGATTGAATGTAGACAGGTTGAACATAAAGCAATCCACCACCGATAGGCAGAGTCAAAAGGTTTCCATTTAGAACCTTGGTTGAACCCTGTCTAAGGATGTTCAAAAGCTTAGATACTTCGCTGTCGGAGTTGAAGTTGTTCTGAACTTGACCAGGCCCCGGAACAATTGTCGTCCTCGGCAGAGTGAGCAAACGAAGTTTTCCATAATGCTCTGAAACTTCTCCGTCCTTATCTCCAGCATCTGAGTCAGCCACCAAATAACCTGTCAAAACGTTGCGACTGGCATCGCCGGTTGATTTAGGAATGAAGGTTGAGTAGATAGAGAAGGATGGGTTCTCTTGAGTAGGCACCTGCAATGTCAAGTAGTAAGGAGGCTGAAGTGAACCTGTGCCCTGGCCTTGGTCTACTGGATCATTAGGAATCATCCACGCGTCCTGCTGAGAATAGAAAGCTCCAGCATCAGCCACGTGATACTGACCCAGGATTCCACGCTGCATTTTGAACAAATCTGCAGGGTATCTAACGTGAGAAAGCAGAGCACCAGACATCTCAGAAACTGGCTTGACGGTGTTCGGGAAGATCTTCATCCAAGTTTTTAGGATTGGGTCTTTGTCATCCCAAGCGTAAAGTTTCACAGAACCGTCGTATGCATCAACAGTTGCCTTCACTGAGTTTCGGATGTAGTTGATGGAGCCACGCATGATTGGCGCTGATGTAGAGCTATCTGCAATGGTACTGTCAAAATTCTCTGCCCTTGAATATGGATAGTTTGCCGAAGTGGTGTAACCATCAACGATCCAAACAACTTTCTCATCAACAATCGCGGGATAAATGTCGTTGTCCAAGGTGAGGTAAGGGGCTACCTGAGCAACTCGTTCTCTAGGATTCCTGTTATACAAAATCTGAGATGCGTCGGTAACCGCATCCGATAGAAGAATCTGCTCACTTTGAAATTTCATCGCATATGACAAACGCTTGAAAATGTCATCAAGCTTAGGGCCGCCATTGCCCTTAAATGTGGTCATAGTCTGCTGATCAGTGGATGAACTGTCTTCCCCAGCTGGATAGTCAAGTTCCTTATCCGCAGCTCCTTCTGGCGCACCAACAATTGAATACTCAGGTGATTTCTCTCCAAAGTAGATTCTTGGTTCATACTTGCCCAACAAACCTGTAGAAGGAATTCCGGATTGCAAGAAAACTGGCTGTCCATCAGCTGAACGCTGGTTTCCGTAGGCTGCGACCATGCCGTAACCATGAGTGAAGACAACAACATTGTTATACCAAGACTGTGAAGTTCCTAAACCTGATTGGTTTAGTTCACGAACGGCAAGAACAGTGTCTTGAATCTTTCCCTTGATCTTGTAACGGTCAACATCCAGATGATTTTCAAATCCGTAATACTGGCGGTACTGCTCAAGTTGCTTGAATGAGGAGCTAACTAGGTTAGGGTCAAGAATTCTGATTTGCGCGGCAGTTTGAGCATCCTCTTTCAAAGCTCCCGCAGTTGCTGTGGTCTTTGCGTCATATTCAACAGTTTGAACTTTATCGAGGCCATATGCGGCTCGAGTAGCTTCTATGTTTCGCTGAATGAATTCTGCTTCCAAAGTTCTTTCGTTTGGAACTACCTGGAAGGTCTGAACGATACCTGGCCAGACTCCTCCGAGCACAACTGCAAGCACAAGCATTAGTGAAGTTCCCAGAACTGCGAGTCTCCACTTTGCAATGACAGCAGCAGCCACGAACAGAAGTGCCACAACAAAAGCAATTGCAGTCAAGATTTGGGCAGCTGGAATACTTGCATTCACATCAGAGTAGGTAGCTCCAGTGAACAAACCTGAAGGGCTGGTAAGGGTTTCATACTGACCCAACCAAATAGTCAATCCAAGCAGGACCATAAAGACGGCTGAAAGAACGGCTACTTGAATACGTGCGGTCCTTGAAAAAGTCGATTGCTTACCGTTGAACTTAATTCCGCCATAAACCAAGTGGAACAAAATAGCTGGGATCAATGCCAAGAAAGTTACAACCATCAAAAACGAAACTAGGTCGATATAGAAGGGTAAGTCAAAAAGGTAAAAACTTACGTCCATTTTGAACTGTGGATCTAGAACTCCTGTGTAGCTGTGGTTCAAGAACAACAAGACTTTTTCCCACTCAGAGCTCTGCGATGAACCGACAAAGATTCCAAGGGCTGCTGGAACAAGAATGAACAATCGTTTGCGAAGTCGATCGAGGATCTGGCGGTATTCAGTTAAATCTCTTCCAAAGAAGTCATTACTGGTTGCATAAATTGGTCGTAGACGCCAAGCCAGGTAGATGTTTATCCAAACAACTAAACCTGCAATCAAAGCAGTGATGGCGAAAACTCCAACTTGAGCCCATATCTGTGTCGTAAACACCGATAAGAATCCGAGTTGGTCAAACCACAACACATCGGTGTAAACGCTAGAAGCGCTTAGCAATGCAACTGCTAGCACAGCAACGATTCCGACGGATATCGCTAAAGGTGCGCGCTTACGAATTTCTGCTTGGCTCGTTTGAGTCATTTTCTTTCCTTTTTCTTTTTATTTATTACAAGTTAGTAGTTGATCTAATCCAGTGTTTGAAGCAATTGCTCTTACTGCATTCAAAGAATCTTGGATGGTGGTAACTCTCACTACCTTCAAACCTTCTGGAATATTTCCAATTACCTGATCACAGTTTTCGCTCGGAACTAGGAACCATTCATGCCCTGCTCGTCTAGCGCCATACATCTTCTGTTTAGCACCGCCGATAGGTCCAATCTTGCCATCAAGATTGATAGTTCCGGTGCCAGAAATCCTTTTGCCGCCAGTAAGTTCGCCTGGAGTGAGTTTGTCGTAAATAGCTAGTGCCAGCATTTGACCTGCACTTGGGCCACCAACGTTTCCTACCTGGATATCTATCTCGAAGGGAATAGTTGGGACAGTTTGAACCAAAATGCCCATGCGCCACTGCTCATCAATGATTTTGGGCAGCACGCTTACGGAAAGCTTTTTACCGTCACGAACGATTTGCATGTCAACAGTACGTTGGCCTTTGGTTTCTGCGACCAAGCGTCGTACTTGGTCTAATCCGGTCGCTATTTCTCCCTGCACGGTTAGCAAAGTGTCCGCAGCCTTGAGGATGTTTCCTGCCGGACCCTTCTTCTCAACCATCGTTACTTTGATTTCCGTAGTAAATGGAATACCCAGAAGGCGAAGAGCAGCAGCTTTGGAATTGGCTTGTGAGTCCAACATCATGAGATCTGATTGCTCATCCAGCCTCGCCCTATCCCAGCCCGCAGGATAAATGTCGGTGATGTTGACAATCGACACACCGGAATCTAATTTTGCCAAGCCCAGTTCAAGCCAAGAAGCTCCTCTTTCTGGCCCTCCTTTGAGGGTCACAGTAAGCATGCTCAAATCACCTGAAACTGGATATGTAACTTTCTTAGGTATTTCTATAACAGGCTTGTCCCCGATGTTTGCCAACAAGTTATAAGTCGGTCCTGGTTGCTCAACAAGATAAGGAGTTGGAGCAAAAACTAGGAACAAGCTTCCGCCAAGAAGCGCAGTTGTTGTTAACCAGCCGAATACCTTTCTAGACAGGTACTTCTTGGGCCGTTTATCTTCAAAAGAATTCATCTAGCCCAGCCTAAACGAGCACACCGACAGGCAGACCAATCTTCAGGAAGTTCTAGGCTTACATTGCCCGTATAGCAACGCTTATGGCGAACATTCTGAAAGAACTCTTACTCTTTCGAGCAATTTGACCAAGTAGCGTTTACCTTAGAGTTCAAGAGGAAAAATGAGCGAAGAAAACGAAAACGGATTGCCCGACCCAGAGGAACTAAGACGTATCTGGGAAGAAATGCTGAGTCAAGGCTTTGATCCTGAAGCCCTGGCTAAAGCGGCCGGTTTTGATGGCAGCCCTGAGTCTCTCCAACAACTGTTTGCGAATATTCAAGGTGCATTTCTAATTCCAACGCCCCCTTCGGAAGGATCTGGCGTTAACTGGCAAGCCGCAGCCCAAAGCGCAAAAGAATTAGCCAAAGTAGGTTCAACTTCATCCGATGACAAAGCTAGAAAAGAGCTTTTAGACGCGATTGGTATTGCCAACCTTTGGCTCAATGAAGCCACCGTTATGTCTGAGGTGCTTGTTGAACCAAAGATACTAAGTCGAACTCTTTGGGTGGACGATGCCCTTCCACTATTCAGAGCATTGGCAGAGCCTGTTGCTGACCGAATGAATAGGAGTCTTGGCGAAGCAATCCAACAGCAGCTTCCGGAAGAATTTCAGGAATCTCTGAAAGGCGCCAGTGAGATTATGCGCTCTGCAGGGGCCATGATGTTTGCCATGCAGTTGGGTCAAGCTCTTGGTCAACTCTCAAGAGAAGCTCTGACTGGAACTGAGGTTGGTTTACCAATCTATGTTGACCAACGACCTGCTTTTGTGATTCAGAATCTCCAAGAGTTCATCAAAACATTGGAACTCGGTAGTGACCAAGATCAGGCATACATCTACCTAGTGCTTCGCGAGCTAGCACACACCAGACTGTTCAAGCACTCGAAATGGCTAAGAGAAAAAGTAGTAGCTCAGATTCGTGAATACGCTGCGGGTATTTCCTTCGATACCAGTCGCATTCAAGAACTCAGCGAAGACTTTGATCCACAAAACCCTCAAGAACTTCAAGCAGCGCTTGAGTCAGGTGCATTCCTTGCACCGAGATCGCCAAGCCAACAGCTTGCGCTGGACATTATCGAAACCAACCTTGCCCTGATTGAAGGTTGGGTTGATGCTGTTACTAGTTCTGCTGGAATTCGCCTTCCGAAAGCAGACGCTATCCGTGAAGCAGTAAGAAGAAGGCGAGCAACCGGTGGCCCTGCTGAGCGCACCTTCCAAACTCTGGTTGGACTCGAACTTCGCCCTAAGCGATTGCGAGAAGCAACTGCGCTATGGCAACAAATCGGATCTGCTTTAGGAAATGAAAAACGTGATGCACTTTGGGATCACCCGGACTTGTTACCAACAGCCACAGATATTGATAACCCAGATAAATACGTAGCCCGAATCAAATCTGATTTAGGTATTCCAGATGCAATGGATCAAGCCTTGAGAGATTTACTCGGCGAATAACTGTTGAGAACCCAAGCGATAACTAACTTTTCTAGGCAGACTGTATTTCGTGTTCCATCGAATCAATAAAGCCCAACCAGCTATCTGGCGTGATCCAAACACTATTCAAATTGGGCTAGATAAGAACAAGATTGAAATTGAAGAGTTAACCCTCGCTCAACAACAAATCATCGCTGCTTTATACAGTGGAGTGGTTGACGGCCAACAAGAAGTTTTGGATGAAACTTTCAAAACTGAACCTGGAACCACCAACCAGTTGATAGCCAAACTTGGCTCACTGATAGAGCGACCTGAAACAGTAAGCAACGTATATGGTGATTGGCAGCAGATAGCGTTCGCTGAACTAACTAGAGCAGCACTTGACTACGAAGTGAATCCAGAAATGGTTCTAGCTGAGCGTTGGCAACGAGTAGTACACATCGACCAGTTGGATAAGTCAGGAGTTCTGCTGACCAAGGGTTTGCTTGCTAGCGGAGTTGGAAAAGTTGTCACGCATGATGATTCCAGAATCCTAAACACAGATTTAGGTGAGCTTGGATTCAGTAAAGAATTTCTTGGTCAAACAAGATTTGATGCAGTTAGATCAGATCTCCAAAAACTCTCTCTCCCTCAATCTAAAGTTCAAAGGTTTGTGAATCTCAACGTCAAACCCAATAGAGATCTAAAGATCTCTTTTGCAATCACAAGCGGACATCTAGCCACTAGACCCTCAACCTATATACGTTGGGTAAATCGTGATGTTCCTCACCTAAATATCACTTTTGATTTATATGAAACTCAAATCAGCCCCATTGTTATTCCTGGCCAGAGCCCTTGCCTAAACTGTTTCGCAGAATACAAGGTTGATGAAGATCCAGCTTGGCCAGCTATTGCATCGCAACTCATCGAGTTACCTAGAACTAGAGATGACAGCTCTTCGCTCTTAAGTTCGGCTGGATTGGCACTCAGAGCAATTCTTAGACACTTAGATGAGTCGGCAGGGTTCAAGGTATCAACTGAGAATAAAAATGAATACAAAGATGGCTACCGAATCGAATATGCATCAGGCAACGTCTATCGAACTAAATATGACTTCCATAAACTCTGCAACTGCAAAGGCTTAGATTAGATCTAGATATCTGCTCTTAGTTCTTGGGCGGTCTTCTGCCGTGTCCCTGTTCGACCAGGTTATAAACAAAGAGTCTTTTGCTCTGGTCACTCCAACATAAAACAGTCTTTGTTCTTCGGCTATTTGAAGCTCAGTCTTGGCATAACTAATTGGTAGGTAGCCTTCGATGGCTCCAATGATGAACACTGCCTTGTATTCCAAACCTTTAGCAGCGTGGATAGTGCTCAATGTTATCGACTCGCGAGTTGGTTCATGCTGTGAACGTTGTCGTTCCTCTAGTTCGTTAGCAAAAGTTTTGATAGTTGCCTCAGCACCAAGTTCATCTGCGATCTGAACTAAAGAGTTCAGCGCTTCCCACTTTTCAAGTGCGCTACCCGACACATCGGGTGCGATGCTCTGCCAACCAAGGCTTCTAGCAATAGCAGAAACTGTTTCGTACAGTTCCTTGTCCGAAGGGTTAGCAGCTTCAGCTCTGACCATGCGAACTGCAGACATAATCTCTGGTCTATTGAAGAAACGCTGGCCACCACGGACCTGATATTCAACCCCTGCTTTACTCAAAGCATTCTCAAGCTGCTCAGACTGGGCGTTGATTCTGTATAGGACGGCGATTTGACTTGCCTTGATGCCGCTGGAACGTAAATCTTTGATCTTGCCGGCAACCCAGTCGCACTCTTTATCTTTAGTTGAAAACTCTAGAACCTCTGGTTCTACTCCTCTAGGGCGAATGGCCTCAAGCGGTTCAAACTTTTGGTTTCCCCGCACCCTATTGGCAACAGAGATTATCTCTGGAGTGGATCGGTAGTTCTTATTCAAGGAGATGACGTTTGCTCCAGGATATCTAGAATCAAATGTTTCTAAGAAAGATGCGCTTGCACCACTGAAGGAGTAAATGGTTTGGTTGGGATCTCCAACCACACAGAGGTCGCTCCTATCGCCAAGCCAAGTATCCAGAAGTTCCTGTTGAAGTTTAGAAATATCCTGATATTCGTCAACAGTGAAGAAGCGGTACTGGGAATGAACATGAGCTAGCGCTCTTGGTTCTGCTTTGAGCATTCCAGTGCACAGCATCAAGACATCTTCCCAATCGATTTGCTTTGCTTTTACCTTTGCGTCTTCATAGGCAACTTGAATCTCATAAGACTTGATTGGAGCAAGACCTTGAATAAGTGGTCTAGTTGTGATCTGATCCAAGTACTGCTCAAGACTCAGCATTGAATACTTACGCCATTCAATTTCTGATGCGACATCTCTTATGGTGTTTGCGTCGAGTCTTATTTTTAGCGTTTCTGCAGCTGATCCAATTGCTCGCGATTTTGATTCCAAAACTCTCGGTGCCTCAACACCAAAGAAGTCTCGCCAGAAATACTCAAGTTGCGATAAAGCCGCAGCGTGAAATGTCTTGGCATTTACCGAATGCACACCTAGTGAGCGAAGTCTTGCTCTGAGTTCCCCTGCAGCTCTATTGGTATATGTCAGAGCCATGACTCTGTTCTCCGAGAAATCGCCACGCAAAATTCCGTAGGCAATGCGATGGGTAATTGTTCTGGTCTTACCAGTTCCTGCACCAGCAAGAATTACTGTTGGGCCTAGCAGCGACTGAGCTGCTTCACGTTGCTCCTCATCGAGAGCATTGAGAATGTCCTCAGCTTCGTACTGCATTAGTTAGCCGCTTATCTCTGTAGCTGAAACTATTTCTTCACCAAGCCAGTGCTCAATCATGGACCTAGCAATGGATATCTTTGCAGGCAACAAAATGTTTTTCGCTTCTGCTTTTAGTTCTGCTCTAGTGAACCAACGCAACTTAGCGATTTCCACCCCATCAGGCTTGATTGATTCTGGTGTGTTACTCGAATCCACCTGAGCTGTAAAACCCAACATCAAAGAGTATGGATAAGGCCAAGCCTGGCTACCTATGTAAACCGGATTCGTTACCAGTAGCCCAGATTCTTCTTTCATCTCTCTAATTACTGCCGCCTCAAGAGATTCTGCTGCTTCAACGAATCCAGCAAGAATGGACCAACGATTCTGATCCCAACTTCCTTGGGTCCCTAAAAGCAATCTGTCTGCATCATCAGTAATGCTGACAATTACAGCAGCATCGGTTCTTGGGAATAGCTGCCTATCTTCGCTAACGCAAAGTCTTGACCAGCCGCCCTGCTGCATGACAGTTATCGCACCACAGTTAGGGCAGTGTTGATGTGTTTCGTGCCAGTTGTGAATTGCTAATGCTTGGGTGAATAGAGCCGCATCTCTTGGATGTAAACCTGAGCCACTCTTTCTAAGTTCATGCCAATTAGTTTCATTAGGCTCAATCGCTTTAGCAGCATTGTCAGTTAGTACAGACAATACAATTGCTGTGCCTTCAACCTGATCACCGAGAGCAAGGGTTGTTCGACCTAGATAGACCCGGTATTTACCAGCGGTAGCCTGCTCAGTATTCAGAAGTTGAAGGTGGCCATTTTGAATGAGGGTTCGACCTCGATGCAGAACAATGATTCTGGTTTCTGCCTCTAGCCAAAGTGCATCGAAGAGTTCAGAGTTATCCCTTGCGTCCCCATCGCGGTTTAGTACCGCTTGGGCCATTGGCAAATGTAATGGGATATTCATGAGACTTTCTATATGTAATGAATCTATGCGTGGCGATAACCGAAGTTATCAATGTTCTTGTCTAACCTAAAATGCATGGGCAAACCTTCCTTGATTTTAGCCGCGTTAGCAGCCGATGCACTCCCTGGTCTTCGATTCATTCAGGTTCAGAACCTAACCAGAGATGAAGTCGATATCAAAGTCGAGTTGCTAACTACCGACGATGGCCGCCTAATCCAACTCAAGTCCCCCCTAAGCTCCTTGGCAAATACAGATCTCGGAACAGAAGTTAGAGCTCTGCAGGTGCTAAAGAACCTGTCCTTACCTTTCAGTATCTCGGCTTTTCTAGGTAAAACCTCCCCTAAAGCCATCCGCAACGCCCTTGCCTTCGAATACGTCCCCGGGACACCTATAGTGATGCAAAGGCTTCGACTGGATGAGCCAATAGTTAGTTCCCTGGGTCAAGCACTATCTGCTATTCACTCAATACCTTCAGCCATAGTCGCAAACTCAGGATTACCTGAATATGACCCTGCTCAAAGAGTGCGTGAACGGGTAGCCGAGTTTGACCGTGCCATGGACTCCGGAAAGATTCACCCCGACCTCCTTGAACGCTGGCAGAGTGCTCTTTTTGATGTAAATCTGTTCAAATACCAGCCAACTGTGGTGCACGGTTCACTCGAAAGTGACTTTGTCTTGACAGAGGGCAATGACGTGGTCGGAATCATAGAGTGGGGAAACCTATCCATCGATGACCCTGCAATTGACCTTTCCTTTATTGTTGGTGAGGCTCAACCTGACATAGCTGAAGCCATCGTCTTGGCCTATGAGGGCTCCACTAGAGCAGATCGAAACATTAGACAAAGAGCTCATTTGTACCACGAACTTTCTTACATCACCTATCTGCTTAGTTCAATTAGCCGAGAAGATGAGGAAGAGATCGAAAGTGCAGCTGGTTTGCTAGCTGAGTTACACGCCGAACTTCTAGCAGGCAATCTACCTTCTCTTCGACCTAGCGAGTTTGCAACGAATGGCCCAGAAGTGATTGTCCCTATCTCTCAAGCTGCCTCATTTACCGCGCCTGTGACCATAGTTACCGAGTCCATTGAGGTTATTGACCTAGCCGATGCTTCACCAATCAGCCCACTAGCTGAGCCGGCTCCTAAAAAGGACGAAGACGAGCTTTTCTAGAGTTTCCGAACTACCCTAGGTGCAGGTAATCTAGTGATTGAAAAGAAAGTAGTGTCATGGAAATCAGAATCGGCTTACAAAACACAGCCCGCGAACTCTCATTTGAATCAAAGGATGGCGCTAGCGAAATCGAGAAGATTGTTGAGTCTGCCCTTGGTTCTGGTGCTAAGCAGTTGAAGCTAACTGACGAAAGAGGTCGGTTGTTCATTGTTCCTGTTGACGCTATCGCATACGTCGAGATCGGTGCTGAAGAAGCCCGAAGAGTTGGATTTATTGCCTAATGGAACTTGCATTCATTCTTGTTTATGGTTCACTTCTTGGCCTAATGGCCCCTTACATGATTTCAGGTAAAGAGAACTATGGAGTTCTTTTAGCTCCTGGTCTGTCTCTGGTTTATGGATTCGTATCCTGGACTGTATGCACCTGGGTCGGTCTTAGCTACGAAGACTTCTGGATCTGGGCAATCACAATGCTAGGTATGCCAGCCGTGATGGTGTTCGGTGTTCGCTTCGTTCGTGAACGTCGCTTAGCTCACGAACCAGCTGCAGTTTAATTCTTAGGCTGCTAGACCTATAACTTCCATCCGCAAGCCATGAGCTCCAGTTAGTTCTGAGATTAGTGGTTCAAGTTTCGAGTATGCGGCTAGGTTCACTTGATTCTCTTCTTCCACGCTTAGCTTTTTAGTCTTTGGTATGTGAGCGAGCTTACGGTTATCAAAGGCTGCTCGAAGTTCCAACAGGACATCCCCCATCAACCTTCTTCCCCACAGAGCTAATCGATGACCTAGAACTGGATCTGCTGCAATTGATTCAGCAAGAACACGTTTAGCAAACTTCTCAAAAGTCTTATCCTTTAACGCCTTCTCAACCTCAGCCTGCAAGTCATCATCTAAACCGGTAGCCAGCCTTGAATAGAAGTCATCAAGCAAACCTGATGTCAGATATACCTTGATGACCACTTCATACCAGTCAAGTCCGATGGTGTTCGAGTGAAAAACTGCAATACGTTCTTTGAAGGGATTCATCTCCGCAGCTGGATCGGCTCCTAGTTCAACTAGTTTTCTGGACAGTTGGCGATACTTATCAAAACTCTTCGCTGTTGCCTCACTAAGTTCAGCTTTGTACTGAGTGTTAGGCGAATACTTCAAAGCAGCAGTCAAGATCTCGAAGTTAGCCAATTGAAGGTAAGCCAGTTGACCTAAGAATGCTTTTGGTTCAGGGGTATAAGGCTTGAGATTTATAGCCTTGGTATTGCGGGCTACCTTCTCCTCACTACGAGGAGCTACTGTAAGTTGCTTGGCAACCTTACGAAGACGTTTCAACCATTCGAACACCGAACCATCTTAACCTGCCAAATAGGTGGTTAGACTTGCCTAGATAAGACAGGCGGCCAAAACTATTGGATTTTAGCGAATTAGGCATCGATTCGGATATCGTTGCTGCACTAGCCTCAAAAGGCATAATCTCACCATTCCCTATTCAGGAGCAGGCAATCCCCCTTGCCCTGACTGGCCAGGACCTAATTGGTCAGGCAAAGACTGGTACCGGTAAGACCCTAGGTTTCGGCCTACCGATCATTCAAAGACTAGGAACTGACCCGGCTCACGGAGCAAAAGCCCTAGTAGTTGTTCCTACCCGTGAATTAGCCATTCAGGTAGCAGAAGACCTCACTTTGGCATCTTCAAACAGAAATGTTCAAGTAGTGGCTATCTACGGTGGTAAATCCTACGAAGGTCAGGTGGCCCAGATTGATGCTGGAGCACAACTTATTGTTGGAACCCCAGGTCGATTGATTGACCTCAGTAACCAAAGAAAACTAGACCTATCAAAGATTGAATGCATGGTTCTGGACGAAGCAGACGAAATGCTAGATCTTGGATTCTTACCCGATGTTGAAAAACTTTTTGCTTTCACCCCTGCTGGTCGTCAAACAATGTTGTTCTCAGCAACTATGCCTGGACAAATTGTTTCGCTAGCTCGAAAATACCAAAACAAGCCAGTACACATCAGAGTCAATGACCCTGATGAAGGTCACACTAAAGCTGACATCAAACAATTCTTCTATCGTGCTCACGCAATGGATAAAGATGAAGTTGTTGCAAGAATTCTTCAAGCCGAAGGCCGCGGCAAAACCGTAATCTTTACTAAGACCAAAAGACAAGCTGCCAAAGTTTCAGATGAATTATCTGATCGTGGCTTTAGTGCAACAGCCCTGCATGGAGATATGTCTCAAGAGGCTAGAGAAAAGTCGATGGACTCTTTCCGCAGTGGCAAGCGAGACATTCTTGTTGCTACCGAAGTGGCGGCACGTGGAATCGATGTTGATGATGTCACCCACGTAATCAACTACACAGTCCCTGAAGATGAGAAGGCCTACCTGCACAGAACCGGTAGAACAGGTCGTGCCGGGAGAACCGGTATCGCAGTTACATTTGTTGACTGGGAAGATCTAGTTCGATGGTCACACATTGACAAGGCATTGGAACTAAACACTCCTGACCCAGTTGAAACCTATTCCTCTTCACCTCACCTATTCACAGATCTTGATATCCCAGCAGGCACTAAAGGCAGAATTGCTGCTTCGAAGCGCCCATCTGATTGGAAACCAGGCGATCATGAAAAGCCAAAAGGTGCAAGACCTGGGAACAATGGCAGGCCACAGCGCAAGCCGCAAAACAGTTCTGCAAAACCACAGGCCGCTAAAGCTCAAACCCCGAAGCCTTCAAGCGATCGTCCACCTAGAAACAGAACACGCACTCGAAAGTCTGGCGAATAGTTTTAAAACTCGTGGTTCAGTGTTGGCTTAGTGCCAGTTCCTAGTTCAAGAATTCTCTTCAGCATTTCAATTGAAGTGACGTGCAATCCCAGAGGGTTATGTGGCTTCACATCAAGGCCGTGATAGTCACTTGAACCAGTTGTGACCAAGTTATGCTCAGCAGCAAAAGCCTCAAGAATATCTCGGTGATCACTTGACACTTCCTTGTGTTTGGTTTCGAGACCTAAAAGCCCTGCTGCAACCATGTCCTCGAAATGCTTTCTAGGAAATGACTCTGGCTGGACATCCTCGCTACTTGTTCGAGCCAGTGGATGCGCAATCACAGGCACGCCACCAGCAGCACGCACTATCTTGATTACCTCAAGCACGTCAGGTGCATAGTTCTTGACATAAAAAGGGCTCTGTTTGGAGATTGGCGAATTAGGTGAGTTGAAAACCTCATCGACGTTGTCGAATTTCTTTAGCTGCACCAGTGCCTTTGCGATATCAGGTCGGCCCATTGTTGAATCTTTCTGAGCAATATGCATTACTAATTCGAAGCTCAACTCCGTATAGACCGATTGCAGATTGGACACAAAGTCCTTGACTCTTTGGATTCGGTCTTTCCTATTGTCCTCAAGCACTTTTACAAGAGCCGGATGTTCTGGGTTAGGTAAGTAAGCAAGTAGATGTATTCCGAAAGGCTCAATATCACCATTGCTATCAGGAACACGTCCTTCAGTTGTTATCTCAACTCCAGGGATGAAAGTTAGCCCTAACTCATTTGCCAATTCTGATGCTTGAGCCCAGCCATCTGTTCGGTCATGGTCAGTCAAAGCGAATACATCGACTCCTGCGGCCTTGATTAATGGGATTAACTCTTCAACGGTGTCTGCACCATCTGAGTTTTTAGAGTGAATATGGAGATCTATTTTCATAACGATTCCTTTCCTACTCTCTCAAGATACAGGTAACCACTGACAGTTCTTCCATAAAACTGGCAGAATAACTTTTATGAGCAAAAACGCAACTAAGAAACTAACCGCCCGAGGTTCTGCAAGATCGCACCGACCTACCGGCAAGAAATTTGTCAAATACATCGGAAGTAACTGGGCACCAGATACTTCTAAGTTACCTGCCCAAGACAAGGTAGCTCCTTTCGCAAAGGCTCGTAGAGAAGTTGTTGCGAAGGCATTCAAAGGCAAGGTTTTAGTTATCCCAGCAGGTGGAGAGATAGCTCGTTCGAACGATACTCACTACCGCTTCCGTGCGCACTCTGCATTTGCCCATCTAACCGGATGGGGTTCTGCAACTGTTCCTGATTCTGTTTTAGTTATCGATGCAAGAGGAAAGACTGCGAAGACAGTTCTTTACTTCCGTGAAACTGCTGGCAAGAACACTGATGAGTTCTTCGCTAACAGTCAGATTGGTGAATTCTGGGTTGGATCTCGTCCAGGGCTAAAGCATGTTTCTGCTCTTCTAGATATCAAAACCAAATCTCTTGCAAAGCTTGAGTCAGACCTGAAGGAAGTTAAGGGTAAGAACCTACTAACGATGGAAAAGAGCACTGCTCTAGTTGAATTTGTGAGTGAACTTCGCCTCATCAAAGATGCTTACGAAATCAAAGAGATGCAGAAATCTGTTGATGCATCAGTAAAAGGGTTCGAAGCCGTAGTCAAGAGCCTAAAGTCTGCAACTCTTCACCCTAGAGGTGAACGAATTGTTGAAGGTGCTTTCTTTGCTCAAGCGAGAGCTGAAGGTAATGACCTAGGTTATGAAACTATTGCAGCAGCTGGTAACCATGCCTGCACATTGCACTGGATCATCAACAACGGTCCAGTCAAGCCAGGCGAACTTCTTCTTCTCGACGCAGGTGTTGAAGTAGACAGTCTTTACACTGCGGATATCACCAGAACCCTTCCTATCAATGGAAAGTTCAGCAAAGTCCAGCTTGAGATTTATCAAGCAGTTCTAGACGCAGCAGATGCAGTATTTGCTATGGCAAAACCTGGTGTTACCTACTCTGAGATGCACAAGACAGCTATGAGAGTTATTGCTCAAAAGACTGCCGACTGGGGTTTCTATAAAGGTGGTTACGAAGAGTCACTAAAGCCTGAAAACCAATGGCACCGTCGTTACATGATTCACGGAACCGGTCACCACCTAGGACTCGATGTTCATGACTGTGCTCAGGCAAGACGTGAGATGTATCACGACAAAGCTCTTGAAGAAGGCATGATCTTCACCATTGAACCAGGTCTCTATTTCCACAAAGACGACCTAACTGTTCCTAAGGAATTTAGAGGTATTGGTGTTCGTATCGAAGATGACGTCTTGGTAACCAAGACTGGAGTCAAGAACCTAAGTTCCGCTCTTCCAAGAAAGCCTGCAGAGGTTGAAGCTTGGATGAAGAAGTTGCAGGCCTAGGCCTTAGCTTCTCCACCTTTTTCATATGCGGCAGTAGCTTGGCTCAGTAGTTCGCTTGGAACTAGAACTTCATACTTCTTCGCTACTACTTGAGATGAACTAGCAAAACTTCTTTTGGTTTTAGACAGGCTAAACCGAAGAACTTGAAACAGCATTCCAAAGCCTGCTCCCACCAAGATCGCTGAGCCAAGGCTGAATACGTTAACGGTTGTTCCTGGGGTGCTTTCACTAGGAACTGTTCCAAAAAGAATAAAGACAATAAGACCTAGCCATGAACCTGTAATTGCTCCGTTGAGAGCCACTCGACCATAACTGATTCTTGCTCTCACCCGCTCAACTGTTGAGAGGTTTGTGCCAACAATGGCTATCGAGGTTGCTGGAAAGTCCCCTAGGATGATGCGTTCAACGTAAGCAACTGCATCTAAGTAGTTGTTGAAATCCGCCACCGCAGATCCATTGGGTAATGATCCTGCTAATCCCCGAAGGTTTCTCTTTGCCATTTATCTAGTCTGCCAGAGACAAAGCCCTTGGTCTAAGGTTAAGAGGTGAGTGCCTCTAGAGTTTTTATCGCCCGTTTAGTGGGCTGTGGCGTCTTTGACCCTGCCGGTGACCGTGTAGGTAAAGTCATTGACGTTTTAGTGGCATACCGTAAAACTGGAGCTCCTAGAGCTACCGGCATGATGATTGAGATTGCTGGCAGACGAAGAGTCTTTGTTCCTATTGCAAGAATCACCTCTATCGTGCCAGGCCAAGTTATTACCAATGGTCTGGTTGATCTAAGAAGATTCACTCAAAGAGGCCAAGAGGTCCGAGTTATCGCAGAGATGCTTGGTAGAAAAGTAAGCCTTTCTGACGGCTCAGGTCAGGGAACCATTGAAGATTTAGCTATTGAAGAGAACGATAGAAAAGACTGGATGGTCAGCGATCTATTCGTTAGACGACCAAAGACCTCGAACACTCCTTTTGGTCGAGGAACCACGTTGTTTGTGAAGTGGAACCAAGTCATTGAAGAAGGCAGAACTGAAGAATCTCAGAGTGCTGAGCAGCTAATTGCAACCTATTCAGACATGAACCCAGCTGACCTTGCCTCTGCCCTTCTGGATCTGCCTGAAGAACGAATGATTGAAGTAGCTGAGGAACTAGATGATGAACGTCTAGCTGATGTTCTAGAAGAACTTCCCGAAGAAGAACAGATTGAAATTGTTCAAGACCTAGATGATGAACGTGCCGCTGAGGTTTTAGACCTCATGCAACCAGATGACGCTGCCGACCTTATGCAGAACCTTCCTGGCGACAGAGCAGAAGCAATTCTTGAGCTGATGGATGAAGAAGAGGCTGATGACATTCGTCGCCTAATGTCATTCGGTGAATTCACTGCAGGTGGTCTGATGACTACTGAACCTGTCATCTGTTCATCAGAGGCAACGGTTGCTGAAGCTATGGCTTTGATTAGAAAGAAAGATGTTGCACCAGCACTAGCTGCATCAGTGTTTGTAACATTGCCTCCATTTGAAACCACCACTGGACGCTACCTAGGTATGGTGCACTTCCAAAGACTTCTTCGCTACCCGCCACATGTTCGCCTTGGCACATTGCTGGATACCGATGTTGAGCCAGTGATTGCTGATACACATATCTCTAAGATTCACCGCACCATGGCTAACTACAACCTGGTAGCTATTCCTGTTGTAGATGCTGAGCAAAGACTTATTGGAGTAGTAACAGTAGATGACGTTCTAGATCACCTACTCCCTGATGACTGGAGAAGCGATGATGGTGGTGACACTCATGGCTAAATCACGTAACCGTCTAGATACTCCGCTATCAGCTAAGCGTAAGCCTATAGTTCCACGTATTAATCGCGAACAGTTTGGTCGAGCATCTGAGACATTTGCTCGTGCCCTTGGTACCGGTGGCTTCCTCATTGGCTTAACTATTTTCTGTATTGTCTGGCTACTTTGGAACACTCTTGCTCATCCGTCTCTTGCTTTTGACCCTAGAGCTACTAACTTCACCCTGCTCACTCTCTTGCTGTCACTGCAGGCATCATATGCAGCCCCATTGATTTTGCTAGCGCAGAACCGTCAAGATGACCGAGACCGCGTAAAGACGGAACAAGATCGTCAATTAGCCGAGCGCAACCTTGCCGATACTGAGTATCTTGCTCGTGAAGTTGTGGCCTTACGTTTAGCCATGGATGAAGTTGCTACCAAGGAATTCGTCAGAGACGAGATACGCGATGCCCTGGAAGAAATCCTTGCTGAGCTAAAGAAGAATTCGAACGACTCAAAGTAATGACTACACTGCAGGAAAGAGTTCTAGAAACTCTCAGCTTGGTTATTGACCCTGAACTTAGAAAACCAATCACTGAACTCGATATGGTTGGTGCTATAACTGGTTCTGAAAATGCATTCAGTGTTGAGATAAAACTAACTGTCAGCCACTGCCCTCAGGCTACACAGATTGAAACTCGGGTTAACGAGGTTTTAGCCGACGAGTTCTCCACCTCAGAGATATCAGTAGTTATGAAAGTTATGACAGCTGAAGAGCTCAATGAGCTCAAGGTAAAACTTCGTGGTGGCCGTGAGCCTAAATCAAATCCTTTTGGGGTTGGCAGTGCTACCCAAGTATTTCTAATTGGTTCAGGTAAAGGTGGAGTTGGTAAAAGCTCTCTAACTGTAAATTTGGCAGTTGAGCTGGCTAATCAAGGTTTTGATGTTGGAATTTTGGATGCTGACATCTTTGGTTTCAGCATTCCAGCACAACTTGGCACTACCGATCGACCAACACGTCTAGATGACATGATCTTGCCTCCCATCGCTCACGGTGTAAAGGTCATTTCAATTGGAATGTTTTTACCTAGCAATGAACCGGTTGCCTGGCGAGGACCGATGCTCCATAAAGCTGTTGAACAGTTCCTAACTGAGGTGCACTGGGGTTCATTGGACTATCTCCTAATAGACATGCCTCCCGGCACAGGTGATGTTGCGATATCTGTCGGGCAATTGCTTCCGAATGCCAGAAGTATTGTTGTGACAACTCCACAGCAAGCCTCCTCCTATGTTGCTCAAAGAAGTGGTTCAGCCAGTCACAAGATAGGCCAAGAGATTTTTGGAGTTATTGAGAATATGTGTGGGCTCAGAATGCCTGATGGCTCAACTCTTGAGATATTTGGCACCGGTGGTGGCCAAGTGGTGGCCGATGACCTATCTAAGTTCTCAGGTACTGAGGTAAAACTTATCGGTCAGATTCCAATAAGTGTTCCACTCAGAACAGGCTCTGATACTGGAACACCTCTAGTTGTTTCTCTAAAGGATGACCCAGCGGCTATTGAAATAGCCAAAATAGCCAAACTAATGAGCGAGGCCAAGCTTCCTCCTGCTAATCGCACTTTGAAAGTGGACATAGCCTAAACTTTCGGTTATGACTGAATCTTTCATCAAAGACCTAATCTCCCACCTAGGTGCTACTTCAACAACAGTTGGAGTTATCAATCCAAACACTGGCAAGGTGTTTTATGAGCTTCCTCAGCACAATGCTGAACAGGTTGCCTCAGCGGTGAACGCAGCAAGGTATGCGCAAAAGGCTTGGGGAAAGACAGACCCAAAAGTAAGAGCTAGGTTTCTGTACAAATTGCACGACCTGATTCTTGAAGACCAAAATGAACTTCTAGACATAGTTCAGTTAGAAACCGGCAAAGTAAGAGCTCATGCTTTTGAAGAAATTGCTGGTGGTTTAGGTGCAGCAAGGTATTACGCGAAAGTAGGCCCGAAAGCGCTGAAATCTAAGAGCACACACGCAGGTGTGCCAATCATTACTAAGACTTGGGTGAACCACGTGCCTGTCGGAGTAGTCGGTGTAATTACTCCATGGAACTATCCCCTTGCTCTATGCATGCTAGATGTTCTGCCAGCCCTTATGGCCGGTAACGCGGTTGTGCAAAAGTCAGACAATCAGACAACCCTTACTGCCCTCAAGGCTAGACAGATGGCAATCAAAGCTGGATTAGATCCAGCACTATGGACTGTGGTTGCAGGCGATGGAGCAACCGTAGGTAACGCTCTAACCGATAACGCCGATTACATCGCCTTCACCGGTAGCGCTGCAACTGGAAGATTAGTTGGAGCAAGGGCAGCAGCAAGACTTATTCCTTTCAGCCTTGAGCTAGGCGGAAAGAACCCGCTAATAGTTTTACCTTCAGCAGATCTTGATAAAGCAGCAGAATCTCTTATTGGTGGTGCCTTTGGTTCTGCTGGACAGCTTTGTGTTTCTATCGAACGTGCATATGTGCCAAACAACCTAAAGACTCAATTCCAAGACATCTTGGCCAAAAAGGTCAATGAACTAAAGCTTGGAAGTAGCAAAGACTTCAGCTTAGATATCGGAACGCTAACCGGTGCGAACCAGTTAGCTCGAGTTTCAGGTTTTGTTGATGATGCCGTCAATAAAGGTGCCAAGGTATTAGCTGGTGCTAAAGCACTTCCTGAGATTGGTCCTTACTATTACGCTCCAACCATTGTGACCGATGTTGATCCTTCAATGAACATGTTTGCCCATGAAGTATTTGGGCCAGTGGTTGCGATCTATGGTTACGACACTATTGATGAAGCTGTTGAACTAGCCAACAACACAACCGAAGGCTTGAACGCATCTGTGATTGGTAACACTCGTGAAGCCAAACAAGTTGCTGAACGAATTATGGCTGGAACTGTGAACATCAACGAAGGTTTCCGCGCCACCTTCGCCTCACTTGACACTCCAATGGGTGGAATGAAGAACTCAGGTCACGGCAGAAGAAATGGTGTTGACGGGCTTTTGAAATACACCGAAGCTCAGGCTATTGGTGTTCACAACGGATTACTTCACTTCCCCAGCCGAGGTCACCAATACAACAGAATGGCTCCTCTACTGAACCTGTTGTCAAAGATTATGAGACGACTCTAGGTCGCTTCGTTATCAAAAGGTGCAGCTTCACCCAGATTTAGCTTTTGCTGAGAACGAGTCTTCACCTGATTTAGATCCGCATGCTTCACAACAGGTGTGTCATCTAAAAGTGCTTCTCTAATGATTCTTCTTGGGTCATATTGTCTTGGATCTAACTTCTTCCAGTCCAGGTCCTCAAAACCTTCGCCAAGTTCATCCTTCATTTGCGTTTGAGCAGTGTTTGCCATGGCTCTCATCTTCTTGATGAATTGAGCAAATGCTTTGGCGTAGCCAGGTAATCGCTCTGGCCCCAAAATGAATAGGGCTAGCACCAGCAAGATCATTATCTTTTCGCTACTCAGTCCAAACACCCTTTTAGGTTACCTGCTTGCCTACCATCTAGATAGCCAAACCCTAGATATGCTCTTTGTAGATCATGGTTGACAAGATATCTAGCTGGAAATACTCGGAAGAATTCCATAAGGAACCCGAGGTAATTGCCCGTGCGCGGGCTAGGGCTGAAGAAATGGGCATTGAGTCCATCACCCCTTCAGTTGGAGCAGCACTAGCTGTTCTTGCAGCCAGCATGAATGCCAAGGCAATTGTTGAAGTGGGTACCGGAGCTGGAGTATCTGGCCTGTGGCTGCAATCAGGTAATTCCACTTCAGTACTTGCATCCATTGACCCTGAGATTCAGCATCAAGACTTAGCCAAGATTGGCTTCGAACAAGCAGGAATAGCCAGCACCAGACTTCGAATGATTAATGGTCGTTCATCAGAGGTTCTAGTGAACCTAGCTGATGAAGCATATGACCTGGTACTACTCGATGGAGATATTGATACGCTGCTCTCCCAAGTCAAAGAAAGCCTTCGACTTTTACGTCCAGGCGGAGTTTTAGTAATCCCCCACGCCTTATGGAGAGATAGAGTACCTGATCAAGTTCTTCGCGATGAAATAACCGAAGAATTCCGAACTGTTTTGCAATTCATCAACAACAATGAGCTTTTTGTATCCACGCTCAGCACAATGGGTGATGGTTTGCTTATTGCAAGCAAGAAACTGGCTTAAAGAAATAACCACCTGATCACTCAGGTGGTTATTTACAAGACTCAGCGCTTTTTGATTCCGGCCAAAACCTTCTTCATCGCCTCGACTTCATCATCATTGACTGAGATAACTAGTCGGCCGCCACCTTCCAGTGGAATACGCAAAACTATTAATCCGCGAGCTTCACGCTCGGCTTCCATTGGACCGTCACCGGTACGAGGCTTCATTGCTGCCATTAGAGACTCCTAGATACTTGGAACTCCTATTAAACCACGCTTTGGAGACAGATTTGGGGCCTGTTAGAAACCTGATGTATCCATTTGATTACTTTTAGGCAGAAAGCCAATCTGAAAGGGCCTTTTCACAGGCATATATCTGGTCTATTTCCACGCCTTCATCATCAGCATGGGCTTTATTTGGGTCCCCAGGGCCAAAGTTCACAGCAGGGATACCAAGCGCACTAAACCTAGCCACATCGGTCCAGCCGTACTTAGGGAAAGGAACAGTGCCGGTAGCAGCCACGAAGGCTGCTGCTTCTGGCAGATCTAACCCAGGTCTTGCTCCATCGGCAAAGTCAGTTACCTCCAGATCGAAGCCAGCAAATAGCTCCCGAAGATGAGCCTCAGCCTCAGCACTGTTCTTGCTAGGAGCAAACCTGTAGTTCACAGTAATGAGAGCTTCATCAGGAATAACGTTGGCAGCAATTCCTGAGTTCATTAGGACAGCATTCAGGCTCTCTCGATAGACCAGTCCATCAACCTCAACTTCTTGAGGAACATAGTTAGCCAAGATGGCCAAAGGAACTGCTGCCTTATGAAGAGCATTCTCACCCATCCATGGCCGAGCTGAGTGAGCCTTTACTCCCGATAACTTGATGACAGCTCGAAGGGTTCCATTACAGCCACCTTCAACACGAGCACTACTTGGTTCACAAAGAACAGCAAAGCTGCTCTCTAAAAGTTCTGGTCTATTTCTTGAAATACGACCCAATCCATTAAGAGCTGAGTCCACTTCTTCATGGTCATAGAACACCCAAGTCACATCGACATTAGGAGAAACAAGTGCAGCGGCTAGCTTTAGTTGAACAGCAACTCCAGCCTTCATATCTACCGTGCCTCTACCCCAGAGAACATGAGATCTTTCAAGATTGATGAGTTTGGTAGGTAGGTTATCGGCAACGGGCACAGTGTCGATGTGTCCTGCGATAACCACTCGCTTATCTCTACCTAGGTTGGTCCTAGCAATGATGGCATCGCCATCACGGATAACCTCTAGATGCCCATACTGTTTCAAAGCAGATTCAATGGCATCAGCCAGTTCCTTCTCATTACCTGAGACAGATTCGATCTCACAGATGACTCTAGTTAGGTCAACGACATCACTTTTTAGATCTAGATTTACACTCACCTAACGAGCCTACTTGTAACCTTGTAGGGATGAATAATTTAGACGCACCTACACAAGCCTGGGGCATGGGCCTTGCTACCATCTCAGCCGATGGCACCATCTTGGACACCTACTATCCAAAGCCTCAGCTAGGACCAGCACCAACCGGTGATGAGGTTTACCTCATGGACAAAGACTTTGATGCCCTTCTTGGTAAAGACCCAAGACGCAACGTGGAGGTCAAGGCTGTTCGAACAGAGATCAACCTGAACGACCCTGTTTCTTCAACTCCAGATGCATACCTAAGACTTCATTTGCTATCTCACCTACTGGTAAAGCCAAACACTCAAAACCTTGAGAACCTTTACGCTCACTTACCAATAGTTGCATTCTCATCAATAGGCCCAATATCAGTTTTAGATTATGAAAGACTCTTGCCTACCCTTTCAAGAAGTGGCATCACAGTTCACTCAGTTGATAAGTTCCCAAGACTTGTTGACTATGTAGTTCCTAAGGGTGTGCGTATCGCAGACACCAATCGAGTAAGACTAGGTGCTTACCTCTCCCCAGGGACCACAATCATGCATGAAGGCTTTGTTAACTTCAACGCTGGAACTCTAGGGGTAGCTATGGTTGAAGGACGCATATCCCAAGGAGTCGTCGTTGGTAACGGCTCTGATATTGGCGGTGGAGCATCAATTATGGGAACTCTATCGGGTGGTGGTAGAGAGCGAGTTCAGATTGGTGAACGAGCGCTTCTAGGAGCTAACGCAGGTATCGGTATCTCTATTGGTGATGACTCTGTTGTTGAAGCTGGTTTGTATGTAACAGCAGGAACCAAGGTAACCATCATTGATGGTGGCGAAGAGAGAACAGTCAAGGCTGTTGAACTCAGCTCTCTGCCAAATCTTTTGTTTAGAAGAAACTCGCTCAACGGAAGAGTTGAAGCGCTCCCTAGATCTGGAACAGGGATTACCCTCAATGCTTCCCTACACGCCTAAAACCAAAAACTTAGTGTGTTGGAGGATGCGTTACACGAGTCACTACTTCAAAATCTGTGCACGCAGAATCGATTTTCCAAAAGCAATCCTTGTATGAACATATCCTAATTAACAAAATTTACTTGATCTTGATTAGTCCTGAAGTCTTACTAACGTCAAAGTATCCAAGGTTACTCACAACAACTAACAGACTGATACTCCTACCTCGATCTAGTGCTGTCGCAACATAGGTTGAGTTGTTTGCATCAACTATGCTAACGCCGTCGCGAAGCCATTGATATAGAACTTGATGAGGGGTTGATGGTAGCTGAATAGTTGACACTAAAGTGGCTCCAACTTTACCAAGACCACTTAATGCAATCGCTGGCACACGCATTGAAGCTTTTCCAACTAGGTTTAGTGCTGTTTTAGTTTCACAAGTTACATCCCTGCTTTGATACTTAGCACAAACGCGAACAGAAACCTCTTTCCCAGCATCCTGAGGTGCTAGAAGATACTCAGGCATTACGTGACCAGACAGGACTTTTCCGTCAACCATCCATTCAAACGAATATGCGAGACGGCTGGATCGAGGAGCCATTCTTGCCACAACTTTCTTACCAACTGTAAGCAAACCCTTCAACTCCAAACCTAAGTTGAGAGGTTGGATAAACACTGAGTCACTCACTTTTAGTGCTGGCAAATGGCCGACCTTGAATGCACTCACGGACAAAGAAATTGATTTGCCGTAATCAAGAGGAGACAGGTTGTAGTTCTTCTCAGTGGATTCAGGGATCACCTCTCCATCGCGCAACCACTGGTATCTCAACTCGACTCCCTTGCCCCAAACTCCAGGGTTGCCCCTCAAGGTAACACCAACTTTGCCAGCGCCAGACACCAGAGGAATAGGCTGCACGCTTAGTGGGGGCAACTCGTTGTAGCTGTAAATGTATCCGTCTCCGCCAGCCACAAAGAGTGTGCTATCTAGAACAGCCAAACCAGTTGAGAAGCTACCAAGTGGTAAAAACTTGTCGAACCTGCCGAGTAAAACATTGAAATGACCGACTAAGTTTTGAGACATGTTGGCTATCCAGATTCCACTGCTATCCTGTGCCCGATAGTTTGGGGCGATCCAATCGGAGGGTAGTGAAGCTGTAGATAACAGTTCTCCGTCTTCCGCAAACACACTCACGCTCTTTAGCCCAATACAAGCTAACTTTCCTGGGAAAGCATGAGCGCTCATTGCGCTTTGACATCCATTAACACTTGTAAGCTCTTCGCCTGTGGAGGAATTGAACCTCTTCAAGCTTGAATCATGTGTGGGCTGCCAAATAGTTTCACCGGAAATAGCAGGTTGAACTCCATAGCCTTGAAAATTTAGCACCTTAGCTACTGACATGTCGAGTGCGCGCAGAATGACTAGCCCGTTGTGACAAGGAATGTATAGAAGTCCATTTTTCTCGATACCGTTGTCAAGTCCCCAGATTTGACAGACCTTATTTGGCGCACCAAATTGCTCTGTTACCTCGTTATATTCCCTGATCCAGGTGCCGTCAATAGGTGAACGGCTGACGATAAAAAGCTTGTTTGAGGAACTGATGGGGTAGGTAAAATGATTTCCAGTTAGCCCAGTGGCAACCCGTTTGTTCTCCTGCAGAGTCTTCGGGTTTAGAAATGCAATCCAACCGTCGCCGGTCAAAGGAGTTACCACGACTTGATTCTTCCAAGTTCCAAGGAAAGCTTCTGTTCGGCCTTGATAACCCGCGAATCCGAAGTACTCACTTTTCTTTAGGCGTTCAAGTGACTTGTCGAATTCAATAACGAATCCAGTAATCGCATTTTGACAACCGCCATATCCATGACAATCATGCCAAGAACCTGGTTTCTTGGTCTGGGGATGATCACTCAACATAGCCAGAGAATCCTCGCCAACCAAGTCAGGCTGCCTTGAAGGGGAAGTATCATCCCAGTTCGAATATGCCCCAGAGCATAAAGGAGTAAGTGAGGCGTCGCATGTAGAAATTGAAACCCCTTTTTCTGGCCCACCAGCCCAGTTCCATGAAATTCGTCTCTCCCCTGAGTTGCTTGGAATAACTGTAGATTTACCGCCAAGCCAAATATTTTGACCCGCCACAAGTTTTCTAACAAACTCGTTCTCCGCCGCTGAAGTAATCGAAACTAAGTGTCCTTTGGTGCCCATGTAATTGGATGCTTCGGCCAAACGATTAGCGGAACTCCATGAGCCGGACCAGTTCAACACGGGCTTATAGAAGTTTTGAGTTCCAGGCAATTGAGATACTGGGCCTTGCACCTCTTCTGATCGAATAGTCTCGAACTCGACAAAGAATCCGAAAGTTTCACCTCTACCGCCGTTATCGTTCCAAGTGCCGGTACTGTGAATTTCCAAGTGAGGTTCTATGTAACGTCCATTCGGCTCGCCTGGTGCCCAGTTGGTGTACTGAAGCGGCTGACCTGCCTCAACTCCATCAACCCAAACAAATTCGGAGGATTCGTCTCTCTTTGCGCCTAACCATCCGATAGGACCAAGGGTAGACACAAAAGCATTCTCCTCCGCCGAAGTTATGTTGGCTAAGTGTCCCCTAACGCCGTTGAAGGTCATCGATTTGGCAGCGGTATGCGCCTCTAGCCAGCCAGTTCTGTTAGGCACAAACGCGTAAAAGCTGTTGGTCCCAGGCATCTGGTATGCAGCATCAATCTCTTGGGAATTAGCCACCGTGCTCGATGTTTGGATACCAATAAGTGCCAGCAGCAAAGCGGTACTAGCAGAAAAAAGTTTTTTTGACATAAAGTGATACTCCTTAAGTAGTCTTTCCAACTGCGAACCCAATTGACAACAAGTTTAGTAGTTTCAGCGAAACGCATAAGATTTTGAGCCCTGTGTTCCTTGGAAACCCTGATCCACGCGCAAGTTTGATGGACCTGTCGAGTCATTAAGGAATAAAACAGCCCTTAGCTGGGGCCGATATTCAAATGAAGAACTAGTTCTTCAGGATTCATGCATCCGAGTTCTAATCTCTGAAACTTCGAATTTTTAAGTTCAACACGCAAGACTCGTTGGCCCCTAGTCCAATTGCAAAAGATTTTGACTCCACGCTTACGAAAGTGCCCTAGGACAGCAAGTCCTGGCAGCCCCGTGCCACCTAGTCTCACGCCCAAAGAACTCAAGTCCAGCTTGTCCGCAACCTGTGCAGAGACAATATTGACCAAAGGAAAGCTCAGATCTCCGGAAAACCCACCAACACGCTCCCAAAAACCAAGCAAAACTTTTAGCTGGTTATCTTTCACAAATACTTTCGCCATTTTAACCCCTGTCCTTTTCTAGCCGCTGAGTGAATGGATTAGTTCTCCTGTATCGAGGGACCAACATTGCTCATCAATGGCCCATAAGTGGTGCCTAGTGCGGTTACAAGATAAACAACTTCGAGAAACACCAAGGTGTAAATCGTAAATTTCTTGTACTTACCTAATCGGCTTTGCGCTGGAAGGAAAACTAGGAATCCAGCGCCAGGGAAATAAATCGAGGCTGCGACAGCTAACACACATAGCGAAAGCGCGGCAACCCGGTCTTTAGTCCAAGCATTTGTATTGATGGATTTGGATTCAGCAATCACTTGATACTCCTTAGAAATGGATTAGTTGCCGACTGTTTGGTGCAGTTTCTATTACCCACGTATTGAATCCCATCCGTTTTCTTGTAATTCGAGTTCATCAAGTAAAACAAGAATTTCACTTGAAGGCAGAACTCGACCTATAGGCTTGAACTCCTTTGGGAGAGTTGCATCACTTGGGAAAGTAGCAAGCAGTGCATGATCTTCTCCCCCAAAGAGAACCCAGTTCTCAGGTGTAACTTCTAGTCTCAAAGCTGCCAGCTCAAGAACAGCTTCAAAGCCAAGTAATGCTGACTTATCAATTTGGATGGTTACTCCTGATGCTTTAGCAATTCTTGATGCATCTTTAGCTAAGCCATCCGAAATATCCAGCATTGCTGTTGCTCCTGCTTTGTTTGCTAGAACTCCAGCAGGTATAGGTGGCATTGGTCTTAACTGGATGGAAACTAAATCGTCGAACGCATGCTTGGCATCAGCGATGTCTGATTGTAGAAGTTCTAGTCCAGCAGCTGCCTTACCTAGAGTTCCTGCTACTGACAAGATATCTCCTGGCTTAGCCCCATTTCTAAGTACTGGCTCTAAGCCTTCAAGATCGCCATGAGCAGTCACTGAGATAAACACTTGGTCTGCTCGTGCCAGATCTCCACCCACAACAGATGCTCCAGGGGCTAGTTGAGTTAGCCCTGCATTTAGTCCATCGGCAAAGTCTTCTAGCCAAGAGATTTGAGTATCCCCTGGCAGCGCAATAGCAACTACTAGTGCAGTTGGCTTTGCCCCCATGGCTGCAACATCAGCAACATTAGATGCAATAGCTTTGAAGCCTAAGTCAAAGCCATTTGACCACTCGAGTTTAAAGTCATGGCCCTCGATCATGGTGTCTGTGGTTACAACAAATCTGCCATCAGCACTAGAAACCACAGCTGAATCATCCCCTGGCCCAACGATGGCGTATTCACCTTGGATGAGCTTGCCGATTGTGCGACGAAGCGACTCGCTCTCGCCTAGATTTGCCAAGGTGTTATTTTGCTCCACGTTTCAAAGGTAGCCTGTTTATGATGAAGATTTTGCGAATATTGGCACTAGCGCTCCCGCTAGTGCTCAGCGGCTGTTCCGCTACCGTAGTGCTGCCTCCAGCACCTCTATCTAATGACCCAGGATGCGCTGAGGTTATTGTCAGGCTTCCTAGTGAAACAGATGGTCAAGCCAAAAGAACAACTAACTCACAGTCGACTGGCGCCTGGGGAACACCAGTAGCCATTACATTGACCTGTGGTCTAGAGCCAGTGATGGCAAGCACCCTGCCTTGCATAACTGCAGGTGATGTTGACTGGTTAGTGGATGATTCAGATCAACCTAATTACACATTTATTAGTTTTGGTAGGACACCTGCGACAGCGATCACGATTGATTCAACGAAGTCCTCAGGAGCTAACGTTTTAGAGGATCTAGGACAGGCCGTTCAGTTCACTAAACAGAGCAAGAAGTGCTTGAACTAGTTGCGTTCGAACGCTAACTGAATCAAGTTGTCTATTAGCTCAGGGTAAGAAACCCCTGACGCTTCCCAACACTTCGGATACATCGAAATCGGTGTGAACCCAGGCATCAGATTAAGTTCATTCACAAAGAAGCCATCCTTGGTCAAGAAGAAGTCCGCTCTAGCTAAACCAAAGCAACCTAGAGCATTGAAGGCTCTTCTTGCTAGGGCCTGAAGTTCAAACAGCTCATCTTTAGTTAGATCTGCAGGGCAGATAAGTTCAGCTGCGTCATTGCGGTACTTAGCTTCAAAGTCGTAGAACTCACCTGAGCGAATAACAATCTCACCAGCTACTGATACTCGAGGTGCTCCCCCGCCTAACTTCGAAAGTACAGCACACTCAACTTCTCTACCAACTAAACCTTTTTCAACAGTCACTTTGCTATCTTCAGCAAAAGCAACTTCAAGTGCATGAGCAAAATCAGCCATGTCTTTGACTTTAGAAACCCCAATTGAAGATCCAGCTCTTGCTGGCTTCACAAACAAAGGAAGAGAACCTAATTCTCTTACCTTCTCTAGAGTGCTTTCAGGATCTCTAAGCCAAGAGTCTTTAGTGATAACAACATGTGGTGTTACAGGAAGGCCTGCTGCAATAAAAAGTGCCTTAGAGAATTCTTTATCCATACCTGCAGCACTAGCAAAAACACCGTTACCAACATAAGGAAGGTTATGTAATTCTAGGAAGCCCTGCATGGTGCCATCTTCACCATTTGGTCCATGAAGGACCGGGAAGACAACGTCTACGTTGCCTAGCGATGTTATTCCCGTTGAATCCTGGACCTTTAGTTCTTTAGAACCACCGGTTGGCCAAATAACGGTCTTGCCTGCGAATTGAACACTAGGTAGTTCACCTTCGGTTAGAGTCCATTTGCTTGAATCATCTACCTCAGGAACAAATACGCCATCACGAGTAATTCCTACTGGAATGACTTCGTACTTATCTCTGTCGATGGCTGAGAGGACTCCACCGGCTGTGGCACAAGAAATAGAGTGCTCGTTCGATGCTCCACCAAAAAGAATGACAACTCTTTGCTTAGCCATTACTCAGCCTCTGGTGCATCGTCGCCTTTGGTAAGAGATGGACCGATGTCTTTAGGGCTCATCTTTCCTTCGATTACTAACTGGACCTGCTCAACGATAGGCATCTCAACATTCCTTTGAGCGGCTAGTCGAAGGATTGGAGCCACAGAGGTTAGACCTTCAGCTGTTTGGGAAAGACGCTTGAGCACTTCTCGTTTTGAATAACCCTTGCCAAGCATCTCTCCGGCTTTGTGGTTACGAGAGAGTGGAGATTCAGAAGTAGCAATTAGGTCGCCAAGACCGGCTAGCCCAACCATGGTTTTCTTCTTAGCGCCGAAGGCAACTGCGAATCTAGAGATCTCGGCTAGGCCACGAGTCATGATTGAAGCTTTGGTGTTCTGACCGTAACCAACTCCGTTGACGATTCCGATAGCAACAGCGATGAGGTTCTTGAGAATTCCACCGAACTCCGTACCAATCACGTCTTTGTTCGTAAAGGTAGTGAAGTAAGAGTTGGTGGCAGCTTGAGCAACTAGAGAGGCGTTCTCTTCTGATGTGCAGGCAGCAACACAAGCTGCTGGCTGTTCGCTTGCAATCTCTAGTGACAAGTTAGGACCCGACACCACACAGATTAGATCTTTATCAATCTTGAGAACATCTTCAATCACTTCACTCATACGAAGGCTTGATCCTTGCTCAACACCTTTCATGAGTGAGACAACGATTGCACCCTCTTCAATGAACTTGCCCCACTCTTCAAGGTTGGCACGCAGAGTTTGGGAAGGTACGGCAATATGAACTTGCTCTGCACCTTTTAGTACTTCTGCAATATTTGATGATGCAACAAGTTCTTTAGGCAGGTTTATGCCAGGCATGTAGTCACCGTTACGGTGGGTTGTGTTGATTTCTTCAGTTAGCTCTTCGCGACGAGACCAAAGCATCACTTCGTTGCCTGCATCCACCAATACCTTGGCGAATGTGGTTCCCCAGGAACCTGCACCAATAACCGCTATACGAGCCATAATTACTTGCCCTTTGCTTTCTTCACAACAATCTTGCCGCCAGAAACTTTCGCGTGATCAGGTAGAGGCTCAAGCCCCTGAGCTGCTCTTCTTTCGTTTTCAGCTTTGATAATCAGGAACTTTTTGAAATTACCGTGCTCAGGTAAACCATGCTCTGAAGGAACGAATCTCTTGGCTGGAGCTTTTTCTCCTCTAAGGTCTTCAACTAGTTTGGTAATTTCAATCATCACATCATCGCTTAGAGCCAGAAGGTCATCTACGTTCACCTTCTTGTCTTTATACAAAGTCTTGTCAATTGGTTTACCAATAATCATGTTGACCTTGTGCCAAGGCTTAGGTCTCAACTTTGAAGAGTATGTGTCCATAACCTTTTCAGTTCCCCACTGACCTAAAGGAACAATTGGAACACCGGTTTCTAGAGCCAAACGAATAGCTCCGGTTCTTGCTCTCATTGGCCACTGATTTGGTTCTCTAGTTAGAGAGCCCTCAGGGAAGATAGCAATGCAGTGACCTGATCGAAGAACTGTGTACGCAGATTTCATTGGATCTTTATTGCCACGACCTGTTCTAAAGACAGGAATCTGACCACAGGCCAGCAACACAGGTCCAACGATGGGAGTTCTAAATAGACCCTCTTTGGCTAAGAAGTGAGGGGCACGCTTTAGTTTGAAGAACATCATGTATGCAACAGCTAGTGCATCCAGAGTTGTAACGTGATTGGCAACAAGAACATAACCTCCTGTTTTAGGAAGGTTTTCTTTACCTGTGACATTGATTCTGAACATGAGTAGCACAAAGATTCTTAGAAGCCATGCCAAAAGAAACATTTGCCACGTTCGCTCGACCCCTGGACGCAAGTCCGGCATCTTGATTGATTCAGCGCTCTTCTTAGCCATCTATTACTCCGAGTAAGTGAACTGCGCACCTAGGGCAGTTAGCTTGTCTAGGAAGTGTTCGTATCCTCTAGAAATAAGTTGAACGTTAGAAACGTTAGAAACACCTTCGGCTGCCAAAGCAGCAACGATGTGACTAAAGCCACCACGAAGATCCGGAACTCTAATGTCAGCTCCATGCAACTTGGTAGGACCTGAGATCACAGCCGAGTGGTTGAAGTTTCTCTGACCAAAGCGACATGGGTTACCACCCAGACATTCACGATAAATCTGAATCTGAGCACCCATCTGAACTAGAGCATCAGTGAAACCGAATCGGTTTTCATAAACGGTTTCGTGAACGATAGATAATCCCGTTGCCTGAGTAAGAGCAACAACCAATGGTTGCTGCCAGTCAGTCATAAAGCCAGGGTGAACATCTGTTTCGATTACTACAGGTTGTAGTTGACCACCTGGGTGAGAGAAGCGAATACCGTCATCTTCAATAACGAATGCTCCCCCGATTTTTCTGAAGACGTTTAGGAAGGTGGTCATCTCTGGCTGACGTGCTCCACCAACAAAGATTTCTCCCCCAGTAGCAAGAGCAGCAGCTGCCCATGATGCTGCTTCGTTTCTATCAAACAGCGCACGGTGTGAATAACCATTGAGGTTAGCAACGCCTTCAATACGAATAACGCGATCAGTATCAACGGAGATGATTGCACCCATCTTCTGCAAGATAGCAATCAGATCCATGATCTCTGGCTCAACAGCAGCACCAGATAACTCAGTTAGACCTTCAGCTTTGGTTGCAGTTAGCAACACCTGCTCGGTTGCGCCAACGCTTGGATAAGGCAAAGAAATCTTTGCACCCTTCAAACCGTTAGGTGCTGACATACGAGTTCCGTTAGGAAGCTTCTCAATTACTGCACCGAAGTTACGGAGAACTTCTAAGTGGTAGTCAACAGGACGATCACCGATGTGACAGCCACCAAGGTCAGGTATAAAGGCTTCACCTAATTGGTGAAGAAGAGGGCCACAAAACAAGATAGGAATTCTCGAAGAACCGGCGTGAGCATCGATGTCAACCATGCGAGCAGATTTCACGTTAGTTGGGTCTAGTTTCATGACTCCGTCATCGCTGAAGTCAATCTTCACACCGTGGAGCTCTAACAGTCTCTGCACAACCTCAACGTCGCTGATTTTAGGAACATCGCGTAATTCGCTAGGGGTATCACCTAGAAGAGCTGCAACCATAGCTTTAGTCACAAGGTTCTTAGCACCGCTTAGCTCAACTCTTCCATTGAGTGGCTTGCCACCTTGAATTTGAATCTGACTCATTTAGCTCCTAGTGCCGGAAGTGTCTTTGGCATCCAATTAGGTCTTCTTGACTCGAAGTCGGTAATCGAACTCTCATCTCTAAGGGTAAGACCGATGTCGTCAAGACCTTCTAATAAACGCCAACGTGTGTATTCATCTATTGAGAACTCAACAGTCAAATCCCCCAAAGTAGCGGTTCTGTGAACCAAATCAATAGTTATTTCAACCCCAGGGTTTGAAAGGATTGCATCCCAAAGCTTCTCTGTGTCTTCGTCAGTAATCTCACCAGCAATAAGCCCTTGCTTACCGGAGTTTCCCTTAAAGATGTCGGCAAACTTGGATGACAAAACAGCCTTGAAACCATAGTCACGCAAAGCCCATACAGCGTGCTCACGAGAAGATCCTGTACCAAAATCAGGACCAGCTACCAATACTGAACCGTGCTTATATGCTGGGTCATTCAATACAAACTCTGGATCATTACGCCATGATGCAAACAGTGCATCTTCAAAACCTGTCTTGGTAATTCTCTTTAGATAAACAGCAGGAATGATCTGGTCAGTGTCAACGTTAGATCTTTTCAGAGGAACAGCAATGCCAGTGAAGGTAGTGAACTTTTCCATTAGTTCTCCTCCAAATCAGCAGGCGCAGAAAGTGTGCCACGAATGGCAGTAGCTGCTGCTACCAGTGGCGAAACCAAATGTGTTCTAGCGCCTTTACCCTGACGACCTTCAAAGTTTCTGTTGGATGTTGATGCTGCTCGCTCCCCTGGAGCTAACTGGTCTGGGTTCATACCAAGACACATTGAACATCCTGCGAATCGCCACTCAGCACCAAAGTCTAAAAAGATTTTGTCTAGACCTTCATGCTCAGCTTCAAGTCGAACTCGAGCACTGCCAGGAACTACCAGCATGCGAACGTTCTCTGCTTTAGTTCTACCTTTAAGGATTGCAGCTGCAGCTCTTAGATCTTCAATTCGGGAGTTGGTGCAAGAACCCAAAAACACAGTGTCTACCTTGATGTCTTTCATCTTGGTTCCAGCAACTAGATCCATATATTCAAGAGCTCTAACAGCAGCTGCTTTTTCATTAGGGTCAGTAAATGAATCTGGGAAAGGAACAACATCATTTAGAGATACACCTTGACCTGGGTTAGTACCCCAAGTAACAAAAGGATCAAGGGTATTGGCATCTAAGAAAACTTCAGCATCAAACTCAGCTCCCGAATCAGTAGCCAAAGAATCCCAATACCTAACTGCATCATCCCAGTCAGTTCCCTCAGGTGCATGAACTCTGCCCTTGAGATAGTCATAGGTAGTTTGATCTGGAGCAACCATTCCTGCTCTGGCTCCTGCTTCGATTGACATGTTACAAATAGTCATTCGAGCTTCCATAGAAAGATCTCTGATGGCTGACCCACGGTACTCAAGAACATAGCCTTGACCACCACCGGTACCAATCTTGGCAATCACAGCCAAGATGATGTCTTTAGAGGTAACTCCCGCTCTAAGTTTTCCCTCGACGTTAATAGCCATGGTTTTGAAAGGCTTTAGAGGAAGAGTCTGGGTAGCTAGAACATGCTCAACTTCGCTTGTTCCAATACCTAGCGCAAGAGCTCCAAAAGCACCATGAGTTGAAGTGTGTGAATCACCACAAACCACAGTGATACCAGGCATGGTGAGACCTAATTGAGGCCCAACCACGTGGACGATACCCTGCTCGATGTCGCCTAGGGAGTGAATACGGATACCGAACTCTTTAGCATTATGTCTAAGCGCTTCAATCTGAGTTCGGCTAGTTGGATCAGCAATCGGCTTATCGATATCTACGGTCGGAGTGTTGTGATCTTCTGTAGCAATAGTAAGGTCAGGTCTTCTAACCTGACGGCCAGCCAACCTCAGACCATCAAAAGCCTGAGGGCTGGTTACCTCATGTAAAAGGTGAAGGTCAATGAACAATAAATCAGGTGCGCCGTTCTCCCCTTTGACCACCACGTGGTCATTCCACACCTTTTCGGCGAGGGTTAGGTTCGTTTTAGTCAATGTGACACCTTCAATAGGGCTGAACTAGAAGTTTACCAGCGTGGGCTAGATTGGCTAAGTGAGTGATACCGAGGATATTCAACGCAGAACCATCAAAGTACTGGCTTTAGGCCAGGTTTTAGGTGGTTTTGGACTTGGTTCTGTCCTCTCGATTGGCTCTCTTTTAGCAAAAGACCTAAGCGGATCTGAGGCTTGGGCAGGCTCTGCAGCTACCTTTAGCACCCTTGGTTCAGCCATTTGGGCTATTCCACTAGCCAGACTGGCCTACGCCAGAGGTAGGAGAATTTCCCTGGCAATGGGTGCAGGATTCGCAATTACTGGAGCTATTGCAGTTATAAATGCAGCAGGCCTGAGATCATTTCCGCTTTTACTTCTAGGCATCTTTCTTTTAGGTGCAGGGTCCGCTACATCTCTTCAAGCCAGATTTGCCGCAACCGATATCCCTTCTGCGGGTAAAACTGGACGGTCTATCGGACTTGTGGTCTGGGCAACAACAGTTGGTGCCGTTACTGGACCTAACTTGTTTGGTCCAGGCGAAGAACTGGGTAAAGCTTTAGGGCTAGCTCCTCTGGCAGGTCCATTCCTGTTTACCGTTGCTGCACAAACCTGTTCAACGCTTGTCTTCTGGTTTGGGCTACGACCAGATCCATTGAAATACGCTCAAGAAATCGGCAAAGATGCGGGCAAGGCAAAACACAAGATATCTTTCAAGTCAGCTATTCAAACCCTCAAGGCATATCCAGTAGCAAGGTTTGCTGTGATGAGCATCGCTTTGTCACACATGGTTATGGTTTCAGTGATGGCGATGACTCCAGTTCATCTTCAACACATGGGCTACGACATTGTTGTGGTTGGTTTCACAATCAGTTTGCACATTGCTGGCATGTATGCGATATCACCAGTGATGGGATTCTTGGCAGACAAAGTTGGCAAAGTCCAAACAATATTCATCGGTCAGGCTCTATTTGTAGCAGCGCTTCTGTTCGCAGGTCTAGGTCATGCCGATCGTTTGATGGTAACCATAGGACTGACACTTTTAGGTTTGGGCTGGTCAGCAGCAACAGTTGCAGGCTCTGCACTACTCTCCGTCACTTTGCCTCCTGAAGAGAAAACCAATGTTCAGGGGCTCAGCGACTCTCTCATGAATCTAAGCGGTGCATTTGGTGGAGCTATCGCGGGTTTACTTTTGGCAAGTTTTCACTTTGAAGGGCTAAACGCTATTGCATTAGTTCCTGTATCGGTTGTGACTGTTCTAATCTTTGCTATTTCAAGAAAGAACAAATTAGCGAATAGCTAGAAGCTCATCCCAGGTAGGCCCTGAACAGCCACCTTCTTTTTGAATAGAGAACTCAGCTGCACGACAAGCTAGCTCTAGAGATTCTTGTAAACCATTGCCTGTAGCAAGGGCTGCTAAGAACGCTCCAGTGTGAACGTCCCCTGCACCATTGGTATCAACAACTGGAACTCTGTATCCAGGAGCAACGGCAATCACTTTCCCCTGATGATGTAACTCGGCACCTTCAGAGCCTTTACGAAGCAATAGCCAACAGTTAGCAGACACAAAAGGTGAAAGTCTTTCAAATTCACTCTGGTTACAAGAAATCAAAGATGCGTTTTGTCCGAGCCAAGTTAGCACTTCATCGCTTAGCTGCGAGGTAGTTGGTCCTGGATCAAAAACAATCTTGCTCTTGATAAGACCACTGGCAAATAGTTCTTCAAAAGCCTGCTTAGAGGTTGGATATACAAGCTCATAACCATAAATAACTAGCCAAGCCTCAGAGTCATACTCATACTGCTTGAGCTCAGCAAAACTTCTAATCCCCTCAGCACCACTCTGGGTGACAAAGCTACGCTGACCATTAGGTTCAACTAAAGTAATGCAAAGTCCAGAATCTCCAGTTGAGTAATCCTCTACTCCCAGGGCCTCAACATTTTCTCTCGACATGGCTTCGCGAATCATGTCAGCTCTAGGGCCTATACCTAGTGGGGTGCAGTGGCCAACGCTTAGTCCCAGGCGAGACGCCGTGGCTTCAAGGTTGAGCGCTCCACCTACCCTGCTGAAGCTCTTGGTGGCTAACACATCGCCACCAGGGGTAGGTAGGTGTGGCACATAGGTAATCTGATCCACTAGCCCACTGGCTAACGAGAGGATACGTGAGGGGCGAAATTCGTCTAACTGCATTACTACTAGCCTAGCCTTTGCCTTAAAACAAAGCGCCTCCAAGAGCCTTGGAGGCGATAGTTGTGACCCCAGCGGGATTCGAACCCGCGCTACTGCCGTGAGAGGGCAGCGTCCTAGGCCGCTAAACGATGGGGCCGAAGAGCAACTTCTCTATTATGCCAGAGTCTTTGAAGGCTTGCCAGAGCGAGCCTGATTAGGCCAATACATTCAGGGCTTTTGGAGAGACCACACAGGTAACCGGAGCTGCTCCGACATGTTCGCCATCCGAATATGCAGGCATGCCAGGCGAGTGAAGCTCGATACTCTCCACCCGCATTATCTCTACGGCTGGATGCCCAACATGGCCACCGTAGTAGACCGTTGGGAATATTTTTATCAGTTCTAGACGACTAATAGCATTCAAGATAAACAGATCTAGCTTGCCATCATCAACTTTCGCTTCAGGGGTAATCAACAATCCACCACCATATGAAGGTGAGTTAGAAACAGTACAGAGAATAGCCTCAAAGACTCTTTCAACACCATCAACTACTGCTCTATAAGGAATTGGCTTGAAAGCAGCTAATTCCCTATACATAGCAAAACGGTATTTGATTGGACCTGTGATCCACTTCCACTTATTAGCCCTGGCGTTACAAAGTGCATCAAATCCTGCAGAGACCGCCCCAAAAGAATAGAAAGTTCTGTCGTTCGACTTTGATTCAATCAAGTCAACCTTACGAGTCTTGCCAATCTTCGCTACCAGAGTAGCTACGCCTTCAACAACATTATGAATAGGTAAACCTAATGCTCTTGCAGAATCATTACCTGTTCCAGCTGCAATGAGCCCAACCGGAATATCACTCTTCACAACAGCATTTACACCAAGGTGGAACATGCCATCACCACCGACAACAACTAGACCATCGATGATCTTCTTTTCAACAGCCTCTTTGGCATTCTTAGCTGCCTGTTTAAAACTTTCCGCAGAAAGGTCAATAATCTCAATGGCGTGCTTAGCAAATTCTGCTAGAGCCTGTTCCCCAAAAACTTTTCCCTTACCTCGACCTGAGGTTGGATTGATAACTATTCCAAAAGTGGTCATTTCAACTTTCCAAGTGAATAAGCATTCAGTGTCACAAAGAGCACCGATAGTGACCCTAGCAGCGCAGCA
>CANKLZ010000004.1 GCA_947483795.1 Micrococcales bacterium
GACAGCTTGCGTGGCGATGCCTTTGATCAGCCTGAACCAGCAGCTATGTTGACTGCTGATCGTCTTATCGATGTTTCTCCAAAGAACAGACCTGCGCCAGAATCTGGCATACGCCGATTCCTTTACTTTTTATCCCTTAAAACATTCAACTTAGGCGATAACCTCCGCGTTCGTGAACGTAAAGCAACCGATGCCAGAATTGCTACTCAGCTCGATGGGGGAGCTAAATTCGTTCCTGTGCTAACCCGTAAGGGCGGAGTGGGTAAAACCACCGTAACCACTCTGCTTGGAATGGCTATGGCTTTAGTTCGCGAAGACAGGGTTATTGCTATCGATGCCAACCCTGACCGCGGAACTCTGGCAGAGCGAGTCAGCAAGTCAACTCGATTCACTGTGAGAGATGTTGTTAACCGTGCAGCTGCTGTTGATGGGTTCACAGATTTCTCAACAATGGTTTCCAGAGACGCCACACGTTTACACGTCCTAGCCTCAGATAGCGACCCAATGCTCTCTGAAGCCTTTGATGAAGGTGACTACAACGTTGTTGCCGACATGGCAGCTCGATACTACACAGTTATCTTGACTGACTGTGGAACTGGAATTGTGCACTCTGTTATGCGTCCAACTCTCCAAAGAGCTAATGGGTTAGTGATTGTTTCAGGTGGTTCAGTTGATGAGGCTAGGTTGGCTTCTGAGACCCTTACTTGGCTAGAAGCCAATGGTTATGGCGATCTAGTTCGAAGTTCCATAGTGGCCCTCAATACCGCGACTCAGGGCACAAACCTTGTCAAACTAGATGAAATCGAAGCTCACTTCAAATCACGTGTGCGAGCAGTAGTTAAGATTCCATATGATCCAGCGCTAGCAGCAGGGTCTGTTATCAAGTTTGACCAGTTACACAAAAACACTAGAGAAGCTGCACGTGAACTTGCCGCTCTAGTTGTTGAAGGTCTCGCTAAGTCGAAATAGCCGATGGCAGTTCGTGAAATACGCCTATACGGTGATCCAGTCCTAAGTTCAAAATGTGATCTTGTCAAAGACTTTTCTGAGAAGACTAAATCACTTATAGAAAATCTGATTGATACCACTAAGGAGCCGGGTCGAGCAGGAGTGGCAGCTCCACAGATAGGCGTATCGCTTCGAGCTTTCAGTTATAACGTCGATGGCAAAGTCGGATACCTAATCAACCCTGAGAATCTAATCCTTGAAGGAGAACCTGAACTTATTGACGAAGGCTGCCTATCAGTGCCCGGACTTTGGCACAAAACCCTTCGTTACCCAAAAGCACAGCTCACTGGTTACCAACTCGATGGAACTCTCATCACAGTAAGCGGAGAAGGGTTACTTGCCCAAGCTCTGCAACATGAGTATGACCATCTGGATGGAACACTCTACTTAGATCGACTATCGGTCGAAGAACGCAAAGAAGCTATGAAGCTCCTTCGTCAAACCGATTGGTTTTTGAACTAGATCTTGTAGTCGCCGATGTTGTGACAAGTTGATTTAGCACTTGCCGCATAGATGTCATCAACCAAGTGTGAGAAGTCATCCATAACTGCAGCTCGCTTGATCTTTAGTGATGGAGTTAGGTGGCCACTCTTTTCAGTCAAGTCTTTTGGAAGCAATGCGAACTTACGAATTGATTCAGCGGTTGAGAATTTTGAGTTCACAGCTTCAATAGCCTTTGTGATCTCTGCAATAACAACTGGGCTGTTAGTTGCATCTTCAATGCTTAGCTGTTCCTTGATGCCATTGTTCTCAAGCCAAATAGGAAGCATCTCTTCATCCAGCGAGATTAGAACTGAAACGAAAGGCTTTGCATCTCCAACAACAACGGCCTGGCCGATTAGTGGGTTAGCGCGAAGTGGATCTTCAAGAAGAGCTGGTGCAACGTTCTTTCCACCGGCTGTGATGATTAGTTCCTTTTTTCTACCAGTAATAGACAGGAAGCCATCTTCATCAAGAGATCCGATGTCGCCGGTCTTGAACCAGTCACCTTCAAATGTTGAAGCAGTAGCCTTCGGGTTCTTCCAATAGCTCTTCAGAACGTTGGTTCCTCTAAGTAGGATTTCGCCGTCTTCAGCAATCATGATTCCACAACCTGGAAGTGGGAAGCCCACCTTGCCAATCTTGACCTTGTCTGGACGACCAATTGTTACAGGTGCGGTTGTCTCAGTTAGTCCATAGCCTTCAAGAACGATAAGTCCAATAGCGCGGTAGAAGTGACCTAGACGAGCGCCAAGAGGGCCACCACCGCTGATTGCGTACTTAACTTTTCCACCCATAGCGGCACGAAGCTTCTTGTAAACCAGAGCATCGAATAGCTTGTACTTTAGGTTCAAGCCAAGACTTGGGCCACCCTTTGTGTCCTTAGCCATGGACCAGACGATAGCAGTTTCAGCAGCTGCGTGGAAAATCTTTCCCTTACCAGCAGATTCAGCACGCTGTTCTGCTGAGTTATAAACCTTCTCGAAGACTCGGGGAACAGCCAATAAGAATGTTGGGTGGAAGCTCTGCATCGCAGGAGCAACTGTCTTTGAATCTCCCTGGTGTCCAACTTTCACACCACCTGAAATACACAACACAGAAATGAAGCGAGCAAACACGTGAGCCATCGGCAAGAACAGGAGAGTAGTTTCGCCTGGACGAACTACATCAGGAAGCACCGCTTGAGCGTTGCGACAAAGATCAACAAAGCCCTGGTGCAATAGTTCACAACCCTTAGGTTGACCAGTTGTTCCAGAGGTGTAGATTATTGTGGCGATGTCTGACATGCCTGCAGCCTTGCGACTCTTTTCTAGGTCAGCATCGGAAACGTCTTTACCTGCTTTGACCAAGTCACTCAGGTCATTGCTGTCGAGTGTCCAAATAGTTTTGACATCCTTCAGGGAAGACTTGACTGAATTGAAAAGTTCCACGAGCTGGCTGTTGGCAAAGATACAAGCAGTAGATCCAGAGTCACCTAGAATCCATTCAATCTGCGCAGGAGCAGAGCTTTCGTAAATCGGAACTGAAACAGCTCCAGCAAACCATAGAGCAAAGTCGCACAGTGCCCACTCGTAAGATGTTGCGCTCATAATTCCAACGCGCTGCCCTGGCTTTACTCCGGCAGCAATGAAACCTTTGGCAAGTGCTTTAACTTCAGCTAGGTAGTCAGCTGCAGTTACGTCTTGCCATACTCCAGGTTCAACCTGCTTAGAAATGAGTGGAAGGCTAGGATCAACTTTGACCCGGTCTAAGAACAAATCTGTGATGTTTGTGTCTGGCTTTGAAACAACAACTAGGGGGACTTCGAATGTCTTCATGTAAACCTCTAACTTTGATAGTGGGGCCAAGATAAAACTTTTCAATAGCCTACACTTAGGCAACCCTAAACAACATCACAATTGGGTTGCCTCAACTAGATTCTCAGGTTATAAACTTGTCTAAATCTAGACAAAAACACCAACCCGTAAGGAAATTCATGATCACCGTTGGAATTGACGTTGGTGGCACCAAAATTGCTGGTGCTTTGGTCGACGAATCGGGTGAAATCATCACGAGCCTAAAAGTCCCTACTCCAGCTGATAACACTGAAGAACTTATCGAAGCCGTTGTTGCCATGGTGAATGAACTCCGTGCTGGACAAGAGATAAAGGCTGTTGGAGTTGCTATCGCAGGATTTATTGATGCAGCACAGTCCGAGGTCATGCATTCTCCTAACCTAAGCCTTAGAAATGAGCCTTTAAAGGCCAAATTAGAGGCAAAACTAGGGGTTGAAGTCTTTATCGAGAATGATGCCAATGCCGCAGGCTGGGCTGAATACCGCTTTGGCGCTGGTCAAGGCAGTCAGCACATGATGATGATCACCATAGGCACTGGTGTCGGCGGTGCAATTGTTGCAAATGGTGAGCTTTTCCGAGGCGGCTTCGGTATTGGTGCAGAACTCGGCCACACTAACTTCATCCCAGAGGGTAAAGAATGCGGATGCGGACAACACGGTTGCCTCGAAAAGTACGCTTCAGGGACAGCGCTTTTGGAAGCTGCTAAAGAACTCGCTTCATCTGGAAGTCCTCAAGGTGCCAGGTTGGCTGAACTCCAGTCACAGGTGGGCGAACTCACTGGAACTGAGGTTTATCAGGCGATTAACGAGTCAGACCCAGGAGCTATGAGACTGTTGCATGAATTAGGAACCAACATTGGCAAGGCAGTTGCCTCTCTTGCAGCAGTGCTTGACCCTCAAATACTTGTGGTTGGCGGTGGCTTGAGCGTGGCAGGCGAATTGCTGCTCAAACCTATTCGTGAGGCATACCTACAGCACCTCCCCGCTAGAGGGTTTAGACCAGAAATGAAAATCGTTGCGGCAGCTTTGATAAACGATGCTGGTGTGGTCGGTGCAGCTGACCTTGCTAGACGACACTCCCGCGAGAGATAAACTAAGTCTTTACGGGTTTAATCTAGGGATGAAAGGCTAGCTATGTGGTATTTTCTGCTGAAAAACATCTTCCTAGGCCCAATTCTCAAAGTCCTTTTCAGACCTTGGGTCAGAGGATCTGAAAAGATTCCTTCAGATGGCGCTGCAATCCTTGCCAGCAACCACCTTTCCTTCTCGGACTCTATTTTTCTTCCGCTCATGCTTCGCAGGCCTGTGGTCTTCCTTGCAAAAAGTGAGTATTTCACGGGCAAAGGCATCAAGGGAACACTCACAAGATGGTTCTTCATTGGTACAGGTCAGCTACCGATAGATCGAAGTGGCGGTAAGGCCTCCGAAGCCGCCTTAAATACCGGACTAAAGGTTTTGAGTCAGAGTCAACTTTTGGGTATTTATCCTGAAGGCACAAGATCTCCTGATGGACGTCTATTTAGAGGTCGCACAGGTATTGCCAGGATGGTGCTTGAAGCTAAGGTGCCAGTATTCCCTGTGGCGATGATTGATACCGAAAAGGTTCAACCTATTGGACGGAGACTTCCTCGAATACGTCGCATCGGTGTGGTGGTTGGTGAACCTTTAGATTTTTCAAGATTTGCGGGGATGGAAGGTGACCGTCTAGTCTTACGAGCAGTCACTGATGAGATTTCTTATGAACTCATGAAACTTAGCGGGCAGGAATACATCGACGTATATGCCACGACTTTGAAAAACCAACGCTAACGCCAAGTCAGGAATCCACCTTGTCATTAAACGAAAAAGTTGTCCTAGCTGACCCAGCAGTTATTGCAGGGCTTGATAACTATCGCAATCTTGTAGCTGCCCAGCAACCAATTTGGCCTGACCAAAACCAGTTAGATGAAGTTAGAGCAACCCTGGCTAAATACCCACCGCTTGTTTTTGCCGGTGAAGTAGATATTTTGAAAGACCGATTAGCTCAGGCTGCATCGGGTAAAGCGTTCTTGCTACAAGGTGGAGACTGCGCTGAAACTTTTGTTGATGCAACCGCAGATCGTATTCGCAACAGAGTAAAGACCATGTTGCAGATGGCAGTGGTTCTCACATATGGAGCATCAATGCCAGTTGTGAAAATGGGTCGCATGGCAGGACAATTCGCTAAGCCAAGATCATCAGACACCGAAACACGTGAGGGGCTAGAACTTCCTGCCTACCGCGGCGATGCTGTGAACGGTTACGACTTCACATTAGAGTCGAGAACTCCTGATCCAACCAGGCTTCTGCAGGCATACAACACTTCAGCTTCAACTCTGAACTTGATTAGAGCTTTCACCATGGGTGGTTTTGCAGACCTTAGATCTGTGCATGAGTGGAATAAAGGTTTTACCGATAACCCTGCAAACTCTCGTTACGAGACTATGGCTAAGGAAATCGATAAAGCCATCAAGTTCATGGCTGCCTGTGGCGCTAACTTTAACGAACTTCGCACAACAGAGTTCTATACCTCGCACGAAGGCTTGCTTTTCGACTACGAGCGTCCAATGACAAGAATCGATTCACGAACCGGCACGCCGTATGACACCAGTGCGCACTTTATATGGATTGGCGAGCGCACTCGCAAGCTTGATGGTGCTCACATGGACTTCCTCTCGAGAGTGAGAAACCCACTTGGAGTGAAGCTCGGCCCGAACACTTCCGTTGATGATGTTCTTGCATTGATTGAAAAGCTCGATCCAGATCGTGAGCCGGGCAGATTGACGTTGATCACTCGCATGGGTGCCAGCAAGATTCGTGAGGCACTGCCGAAGCTGGTAAAGGCTGTCAAGGAGTCGGGAGCCCAACCGCTTTGGGTTACAGACCCAATGCACGGCAACGGTATCACTACAGCTAACGGATACAAGTCCCGCAGATTCGATGATGTCATGGATGAGGTTAGGGGCTTCTTTGAAGTTCATCGTGACCTAGGAACTTTCCCTGGTGGAGTTCACATTGAACTCACTGGTGATGACGTTGCTGAATGTCTAGGTGGAAGTGAACATATTGATGAAGCAACCTTGGAATCAAGATACGAATCACTTTGCGATCCAAGACTAAATCACTCTCAATCTTTAGAGCTTGCTTTCCTTGTTGCAGAAGAACTAGCCGCCAAGTAATCATCTAGCTCGGATTGTTACGCTCTGACCTACTCGAAGAGTTGTTCCAGCTGAATCGCTAACACCGGTTACTTTTTTGATGCCCCAGTCTTTGCTCAACCATTTGGTATCGATTACAACCCTCAACCCTAAAGATTCCAGCAGACCTTTGGCTGCGAGAATTGTTTCACCTTTGACTTCAGGCATTCGCACGGTTTGCGGCCCAAGGCTGGCGATTAGTTTTATAGAGGAACCTTTGCCAACTTCTATTTCATCTGGCACAACGGAAATTATCTGCCCCTTGGCAACAGTATTGGAATATTCTTTTTCAATTGTTCGAACGTTAAGACCAGCTGCCTCTAGAGCTGCTTTAGCGATTTCAGTCTGCAAACCTGCAACCACAGGAATTGCACCAAGTGAAACCTTGAGATCAACCTCTGATAAAACAGGAATCTTAGTTCCATCACTTCCTGAGTTCTGATATACAAATCCAATTGGATACTCAGAGTTAAACCATTGACTTACTTTTCCAAGAACTAGTCGAGCGCCAACAATCTTTGCAGTGGCCGTTACCAAATCCACCCCGATAACTTTTGGCACAGCTACTAATTCTTTACCTTTAGAAACTAGGAGAGTGATTTGTGTCCCTCTTGGGATAAGGATTCCAGCTGTAGGTTCAGAACCAATCACCTGGCCCTTGGCAAAATCAGAACTGAATTCTTCACGAATCGAAATGTTGTTAGTGATTGAATCTATTTCCTCAGTTGCCAGAGCAACGCTTTTATCGCTCAAGTTAGGAACTGCAACGAAAGCACCTGGTCCAACCCCGAAATACCAGCCGCCGAAAGAGCCAAGGCTTAAGGCCAAGATGCTGGCTATAATCCAACGAGTAACAAGAAGCTTTGAGGCGTGTTTTGCAAATGGGAGTTCTTCTTCCGCAAGGCCAAGATCTCCAAGAACTTCTGTGAAGTTAGCGTCTTTTGGAATCACCATGGTTGCCGAGAGGTCAGTTTTCGGAACTGCAGAAGGTTCAGCGGGATTAGCTTTGAGAATCTTTTCTATTTCATTCAGAGCAACCGCTGCATCGGCTGGCCTATTCTGCGGCAACGGTTCAGTGCACCAAATCATGAGTTCATCTAATGCCGTATTGGCTTTAGGGTTCAATGTTTTGGCTGAGGGCACTCTTTCAGAAGTGTGCATAAATGCAATCTGGATTGCATCATCACCTAGGAATGGTTGTTGACCGGTGAGCATCTCAAAGAGCATGATGCCAAAGCTGTAGATGTCACTTGGCGTTTCCGCTTTGCCTCTTCTGATTACCTCAGGTGCTAGGTAAGCAACCGTGCCAACTAAAGATCCAGTGTCGGTGTTTGCAGACAGCTCTCTAGCTAAACCAAAGTCAGTTACTTTGATGCGGCCATCATCGGATAGCAAAACGTTCTCAGGCTTTAGGTCTCGATGGACAACACCACTGGAGTGAGCTTGAGCCAAAGCGGAAAGCATGGCTTTACAGACCTGCAGAACTTGAGGCGTGTCTAGTGCTCCGAAGTCTCTGATGGCATCCCGAAGCGTGATTCCTTGGACTAGTTCCAAAACAATGAATGCATGAGCTTGGTCATCGCCCTGATCGAAAATGTTGACTAAATTCGCATGGTTTACTTTGGCGAGCATCCTGGCTTCGCGAAAGAACTTATCTCTAAAAACTGGATCTTCGGATAGATGCGGGTGAATAACCTTGACGGCAACTTCTCTGTCTAGGCGAAGGTCTTTTGCCAGATAAACAGTCGCCATTCCGCCACGGGCGATAATCTCCTTTATCTCATAGCGAGATGAGAGTGTGTGGCCAACTAAATTGCTCATAGATACTTTGACTTTACCTGTCGAAGCCACGCCCGAGCCGAAGGCTCCCGTAAAGATGGCATCAGAGCGACAGATGTGGCAATCTTAAGGGGTGAGCGAACCTTTAGATCAAATAACTCAGTGGCTAACCATCCCAGAAGCAGGGGACCTTTTAGGCATAACACCTGGCAAGGTCAGGCGACTGATCGAAGAGCACCAGCTAATAGCGATTAAGGCAGATGGTGTCTTTAAAATCCCAGCCGAAATAATCATCAATGGCGAACCTTTGCCGCCACTTCGCGGCACAGTTGTTTTGTTGATGGACTCAGGTTTTACCCTTGGTGGTGCAATCAAGTGGCTTTACACAGTTGAAGACTCTCTTTCAACAACACCAATGGCTGCACTGATTGCCGGAAGAAAAACCGAAGTCAGAAGAGTGGCGCAGTCTTTAGCTTTCTAAGCGTCGCGATTTATTACTTTCAAAGCCAGTGCCATTAAGGCAGACTTTGCTGTTTCTTCCAAACTAGAAGATTCAAGAGAATCTAAACTTCGATCAGCCAACTCCGTAATCATTCGTTCGGTTTTTTCTAAAGCACCGGACTCCTGAATAAGTTTTTGCATGAATGCAATTTGTTGAGCATCTAACTCTCTGCTGGTGAGTAACTCTTCAAAGCTGTTTGCCATTGATGGCGATTGCTCGGTCAAAGCTTCTTTAGTAAGGGCTACCAGAACTGTTCGCTTGCCTTCACGTAGATCATCGCCAGCTGGTTTGCCGGTAACGCTTGGATCTCCAAAGACGCCCAAGATGTCATCCCTAAGTTGGAAAGCAATTCCAAGCGGAATGCCAAACTGGGTAAACACGTTTAGTGTGCTCTGATCTGCTCCTGCAAAAGCAGCGCCAATACGAAGTGGAGCTTCAATGCTGTACTTCGCAGTTTTATATAGGATTACCTTCTCTGCTCTGCCAACGCCTTCTTTGACTGGTCTTGTCGTTGCAGCGTTTTCTTCGAGTACATCGAGGTACTGACCCGCCATAACTTCAACTCTCATCAAGCTGAATTCATCGCGACAGGCACTTTCGATTTCGCGATTAGGCGAGTGTAGTAATGCGTTACCAAAAATCTCACTTGACCAACCAAGCATGAGATCTCCAACTAGCACAGAGCCAGCAACACCAAATCGTTCTGGAGCACCTGCCCACTGTTTTTCCTGGTGTAAAGATTCAAAGCGTTTGTGGATAGCTGGAGCACCACGTCGGGTGTCGGATTGGTCCAAAAGATCATCGTGAACCAGTGCTGCCGCGTGGAACATCTCTAGTGATGCAGCAATACCAGCAATCGCTTGCTCGGATTCGTTCACTTCTTGCTCACTCTGGTGATAGGAAGACTCACTTAGGGAAGCTCGCCATGCCCAATAGCAAAACAGTGCCCTAAACCTTTTCCCACCTTGAAGTAGGCTCTGGGTGTAGTCGACCACTGGGATCAAATCGGTAGAGATTGCCTCAAAATCGTTGCGCTGTTTGATGCAAAAGTTGTCTAGGTTTGTCTGGACCTGAACTAAGACGTTTTCGGAGTAATTCACTGCACTAGCCTAACTGGGGCAATAGGTTTAGCATTAAAGGCAAGGCAAGGAGATTACTTTGGGATTAAGCGAGAGCGAACAAAAAGTTCTTGAGGAACTTGAGCGCCAGCTAACTGGCGGCAAGGAAGCACCTAAGGCTAAGGCCAGTCAAGTTGATGGCAAAGTCAAGTACGGCAGACTTCTTGTCCTCGGATCAGTCCTGGTATTTTTAGGGCTAGGGATCATGGTTTTCGCAATTTCTATCCAGGAAGTAATTGTTGGAGTATTAGCCTTCCTAACCATGTTGACTGGGCTGTATCTGGTCAGTCAAAACTGGACCAGCAAAGCTTTTAGGGAGAGTCAGCCCAAATCAAACGCAAAGCCTGACCAAAAACCAGGTTCAACAGGGTATTTTCAAAACCGTTGGGATCAGCGCAACGGCAACTAATTAGGGGAAAGAGCCCCAAAACTAAGGACTTCAGAGTAATTCTGAGGTCTTTTTTCATTTAACTCAGAAATATTCAATTTTTGAGAATTTTTCCTCCACCTAGATAGCCCTTGCTTTTATTGACCTCAACACGCCAGAATAGTAAGTTCTTGCACGAATTTGACAATAAGTGGATGAAAGTGGTGTAATGTGGAGCATGACTACAGTGGCGAACTAAAGAAAGGGCCAGCAAGTGTTTATTGGTACTAGCTATCCCAAACTTGATGACAAGTTCCGCCTTATCCTCCCTGCAAAGTTCCGTGATCGTCTGGCTGGGGGAGTAATCCTGACTAAAGGACAAGAGAACTGTGTTGTAGTCATGACTAGGGCTGAATACGAAGCCAGAGCAGAAGCGCTAACCGCTGACACTACGGTTGGAACTCAAGATTTTAGAGTCCTATCTCGCCACTTTTTTGGCGATGCTGACGAACAGACCCCTGATGGACAGGGAAGAATCCTGGTCACCGCGAAACTTCGCGAGTGGGCAGGCCTCGGCCGCGACCTGGTAGTCGCCGGTGCTGGTAAGCACATCGAAATTTGGAACCCAGAAACCAGAGAGTCATACATGAACGCTGGTGCTGAAGCCTTTGCAAACTTCTCCGAAGGGGAGGTGAGGCTGAACTAACTCCTAGTTTCTAATCTCCAGCTATTTGGCTTCTGGATTTCTTCCCCGATTCCAAAAGCAGCAACCAAAAGGGTTCAAATGGATGGGGTTTAGGAACTAGGAACTAAAGCGTAAAGATGGCTGAAATCTCATCACTCCACGAACCAGTTCTCTTAGAACGATGCATTGAAATCCTTGGAGAAGCACTCAAAGGTGAATCCGCAATATTGGTGGATGGAACTCTTGGTCTCGGTGGTCATAGTGAAGCTTTTCTAAAGCGCTTCCCAAACTTAGTTTTAGTCGGTATCGATCGTGATGAGAATGCACTTCGGTTGGCAGGGGAGCGTTTAGCTCCATTTGCCGACCGCATCCACCTTGTTCAAGCTGTATACAGCGAGATCCCTGAAGTGCTTGAAGACCTAGGGCTTGAACTTGCCGACGCCATTCTTTTGGATCTGGGAGTTTCATCGATGCAACTCGATGAGAAAGACAGAGGCTTCGCGTACTCATTCGATGCACCGCTGGATATGCGAATGGATTCAAGCGCAGAGCTAACAGCTGCCAAGATTCTCAATGAATACAAGGAAGATGACCTTACTAAAATCTTCAAAACCTATGGTGAAGAAAGATACGCAAAGTCAATCTCCCGTCAAATCGTCAAGATTAGATCTAAATCACCTTTTACAACAAGCAAACAACTCACCGACATCATCGCCAAGGTAGTCCCATTTATTCCAGGTAAGAGTTCGGGTCACCCAGCCAAGCGTGTGTTCCAAGCTCTAAGAATTGAAGTCAATCGTGAACTTGAGATTTTAGAAGAAACAATCCCAGCAGTCATCGATGCTCTAAAGATTGATGGCCGAGTCCTGGTGTTGTCATACCAATCCCTAGAAGACCGCATAGTCAAACAAGCACTGGTCGCTGCCTCTACTTCTTCAGCCCCATTAGATCTTCCAATCGAACTTGAACAGCATGCCCCAGTTCTTCGACTTCTAGTCCGAGGAGCAGAACAAGCATCCGAGCAAGAAATTAGTCACAACCCAAGATCAGCCTCAGTTCGCCTGAGAGCTGCTCAAAAGATAAGGAACGCAGCATGAGCGTATTAAGACAAGCTCAACCAATTCGCCCTATTGCACCAAGGCGACACCTGAGACCGGTATCAAACGTGGTCCAACCTGTTCGCAGAAGTGTTCCAAAGGTTAGTTCCCAGTCCTCATCATTTAGAGCGCTACTGACCAAGACCCTAATCGGCAAGTTACTAGTTGGATTTACAAGTGTTGCGGTACTAGGCCTGATTGTGAACACTCTCTGCGATGGTGCTGTCTACAAAATCTCAGAGCTAAAGATTGAGACAGCAGCATTGGCGACCCAGTCACAGATCATCGGTCAACAGGTTGATTCTCTTCGTTCACCGCAGAACCTCTCCAATAGTGCCAAAGCTCTTGGCATGGTTGTGAATTCAGATCCAGTATTTCTAAATGTGCGCGACGCAAAAGTTCTAGGCTCTGCAATTCCAGCCTCTGCGGACGCGACAAAAGCAGTGTCAGCAAATCTAATCCCGAATGCATCCATGACGTATCGAAGTAATCCGGTGGCTCTCAAGGGCGATAACAAATCAACCATTGAAGCTCCTGTTCTTAAAACTTCATCTGCACAGAGTGTCAAGCAGTCCGTCTCAGGATCTAGCCAAGTAGCCTTAATTCCTGTGGGCATTCCAGCATCGCCAACAAACTAGACCATTTAGGGGCGTTCAATGCATTCGAGTGAGACCGATAGAAGATATTCAATCTTCGTCGGAATTGTTCTTTGTGTTCTAGCAGTTTTTATCTTTCGGCTTACTTGGGTTCAGGTAATCGAAGCTGAAGCCATAAACAAGGTCTCAACTGAAGCGCGTGAAACAACTCGCACAATCCCAGCTATTCGCGGCAATATCATTGATAGTGAAGGACACATCCTCGCCACCACAATCATTAGCTGGGATGTGAATGTTGACCCAAAAAACGTTGGCCCTGTTGTTCTGAAAATTGGCGATCAGAAAGTTGCTTTCACCAAAGAGCAGATAGCCGAAAAGCTATCTGAAATGCTTAGAGTGCCTACCGAAGAGCTTTTAGAGAAGATGACTGGAACCTCTAGGTATGCCAACCTCAAGAAGTCGGTCAGTGCGGCAACTTATTCCAAACTTAAAGAACTAGACATCCCTTGGGTCTATTTCGACAAGAAACAAAAACGGCACTACCCAGACGGTGCGGTGGCTGGAAACCTTCTAGGCTTCGTTGGATCCGATGGCTCAGCACTTGAAGGTATCGAAAGAATGATGAACTCGTGCCTTGCTGGAAATGACGGTAGAGAGTCATATATTCAAGGTGCAGATCTAATCCGTATCCCATCTTCAGTCCAAGTTATTCAACAGGTCAAGCATGGCTCCGATGTCGTGCTCTCTATCAATTCAGATTTGCAATACTCTGCCCAACAAGAGATGGCAGCAACTGTTCGCAGGCTAAATGCAGACTGGGCCAGTGCAATAGTTATGGAAGTCTCAACCGGAAGAATTCTTGCAGCAGCTGAAGCTCCTACAGTTGATCCAAACAACTTCAGTGGAGTAAAAGCCGAGAACAGATCATCCAGAATTTTTAGAACCTCTTTCGAACCAGGCTCAATACTTAAAACTCTTGCTGTTGCCACAGCCCTAGATGCTGGCAAGGCAACACCGTTGAGCCAAGTTGTTGCTCCATACTCGCTGCGGATGCCTTGGGGGCAGAACATCAATGACTCACACAGACACCCACCTGAAAAACTAACCTTTACCGGTGTGTTAGCAGAATCTTCGAACACTGGATTAGTTCAACTTGGTGGAAAAGTAGATTCCAAAACACGTTACGAATACATGCAGAAATTTGGACTTGGCAGTAAGTCAGGCGTGAACTTTGAAGGTGAATCTTCAGGCCAACTAGCTGACTACACCAAGTGGGACAAAATGACGGATAAGACGGTCATGTTCGGGCAAGGAGTTTCCCTTACCCCAATCCAAACCGCTGACATCTATCAAACAATTGCAAACAAAGGTGTTCGACTTTCACCAGTTCTCGTCGAGGGTTGTCAGGATAGAAACGGTAACCTTACTCGCACTGCTGTGGATTCACCAGTTCGAGTCATCAGTGAAAAGACAGCCGCCGACACAATGGACATGCTTGAAAAGGTTGTTGAAGAGGGTTCGATAGGTAAGACAGCGAGAATTCAGGGCTACCGCATCGGCGGAAAAACTGGAACTGCTCAAATTGCTGAAGGCAAAGGCTATGGCCGTCTCTTTGCGGTGTCTTTCGTTGGAGTTGCTCCTGCTGAGAATCCAAAATATGTAGTTGCTGTTACTGCTTTTAAATCAAGAAACATTAGCAACTCACTAGGCGCAACCCCTGGGTTCGTAGCCATTATGAAACAAGTACTAAAGACTTATACCGTGCCACCAACAACAACCAAATCCAAGAAGATTGCGACAGAGTGGAAATAATGACACCTAAGCAATCGATTCCTCCAATTCTGAGACCAGATCAAGTTAAACCGGTTTCACTTCAAGTTTTTGCTGAACACTTTGGCTTAGAGATCAAAGATCATGTTTCTACTGTTGAGCTCACTGGGATCAGCATGAACACAGGAGACCTAAGAAAAGGTGACCTTTTTGTTGCTATGCCTGGCGTGAAGACACACGGCGCCAGCTTTATTGCCAAGGCAATTGAACTCGGTGCAGTTGCAGTTGTGACAGATTCACAAGGATTTGAAATTCTTCAAGACTGTGTGCTACCAATTCTTCTTCTTGAAAACCCTAGAGCTCATCTAGGTGACCTAGCAGCTTTTGTCTATGGCAACACACAAGGCAATATGCCAACCTTGTTCGCTACCACTGGCACCAACGGCAAGACTTCAACAACATATTTGCTAGAGGGAATTCTGCGACAACTAAATCGTGTTACCGGACTAACTTCAACAGCGGAAAGACACATCGCTGGAGAAGTGATTGTCAGTCGACTGACCACTCCAGAATCAACCGAGATGCACGCACTCATCGCACGCATGCGAGAAAAAGGTGTTACCGATGTGGCCATTGAGGTTTCTGCTCAAGCACTAACCCAACTAAGAGTAGATGGATTAGTTTTCGATGTTGCTGGTTTCACTAATTTGAGCCATGACCATTTCGATGACTACGACGGTTTTGATGACTATCTTGAAGCGAAAGCTAAGTTATTTACTAAAGCAAAATCTAGGTGTGCTGTGATATGCCTCGACACTGAGTATGGGAGGAGAGTTGCTGAACTAAGTGAGGTGCCAGTAACCACAGTGTCGATGAATCCTGAAAATAAAGCTGACTGGACTGTTCGCGTGTTAGCAGAACTACCTGACAAAACAGAATTTGAGTTATCTGGGCCCAATGGTGAGAAGTTATCCTCAAGTGTTCCTATTCTTGGCGCGCACATGGCTAGTAACGCAGGTCTAGCCATCGTTATGGCAGTTCAAGCAGGTTTCTTGTTTGACAATATCGCTAAAGTTTTGAGTGGCGGGATTGACGCATACCTGCCCGGTCGAACAGAGCTAGTGTCTCCTCAGGGGGCCCCAAACGTTTACGTTGACTTTGGTCACAGCCCTGATGCATTCCTGAACACCCTTGCGGCTGTCCGTAAGGTAACAACTGGCAAGGTACTTATGCTCTTTGGTGCTGACGGTGATCGTGATGCATCTAAACGCCCTGAGATGGCTCGGGTCGCCGCTAAGGGGTGTGACCTATTAGTGATAACAGATCATCACCCGAGATTTGAAAATCCTGCATCAATCAGAAAAACACTCGTTGATGAAGCAAGACTATTTAGACCTGAACTTGAGATCCATGAAGTTTCACCACCAGAGGCTGCAATAAGACTTGCAGTTTCATTAGTTCAACCAGGCGATGCCATTTTGTGGGCCGGACCTGGTCATCAGGATTACCGAGATATCGAAGGGGTTAGAACTCCGTATTCTGCTCGCGCTGAAGCCAGAGCTGCTCTCAAAGAGGCAGGCTACTAATGATTGTGCTTAGTCTCAAAGAGATAGCTGAGGCAATATCAGCAGAGCTAGTCGGCGAAGGTTCAATAACTGTTACGGGTTCCGTTGAAACAGATTCGCGACTGATAACCACCGGCTCGTTGTTTGTTGCAAAACCTGGTGAACATACCGATGGCCATCTTTTTGTGCCCAACGCAATTGATCAGGGAGCAGTTGCTGCCATAGTTGAGCGTCAACTCAATGACGATATTTCTCAACTTATTGTGAATGATTCGGTTGTAGCACTGGGTCTTTTAGCTAAGTATGTGGTTGCTAAGGTCAAAGTTCTCGGTGACTTGAAAGTTATTGGTGTTACCGGTTCAAACGGCAAGACCACAACCAAGAACATGCTTCGCGAAGTTCTCTCCTCAAATGGAGAAACTATTGCGCCAGAGGAGTCCTTCAATAATGAAGTCGGAGCCCCATACTCGATGCTTCGAATTAATGAGCAAACTAAGTATTTAGTGGTTGAACTAGGAGCTGGCGGTTTGGGAAGTGTCCGTTACCTAACTCAAATGTGTGAACCAGATATTGGTATCGAACTAAAAGTTGGTTTGGCACATGCTGGCGAATTCGGTGGGATAGATGTAACAGAGAGAATCAAGTCTGAACTGGTTGAGGAGCTTTCAACTGAAGCCATAGCGCTACTGAACATTGACGATGAGCGCGTGAAGAGAATGTCTGAAAAGACCCAAGCAAAGATTTCGTCTTTTGGCCTTAACGCTGAAGCTAATTACAGGGCCGAAGACATACAGGTTTCAATCAAAGGAACCAGTTTCACTCTGGTTACACCAGATGGAAGAAGAAGCCCTATTCAGCTTCATATTCTCGGTGAACACCACGTCTATAACGCTTTAGCAGCTCTGGCCACTGCAGAGCTCTTGGGTGTCGATAGAGCCGAGGCAGTCGCGGCTATTGAGCAAATGAAACTTGCTGAGAGATGGCGTATGGAGCTAAATGTATCTTCAACCGGACTTACTGTGATTAACGATGCCTATAACTCAAGCCCTGATTCGATGCGCGCAGCTTTACAAACACTGGCTCAACTCGGCAGACAAACAGGTAAAAAAACTGTTGCTGTAATGGGAGAGATGGCTGAGTTAGGTGAATTCTCAGTTCATGAGCACGATGCCATAGGTCGAATAGCAGTTCGTTTGAATTTGGGGCAGGTTGTTGTAGTTGGTAAAGCAGCCAAGTTGATACACATGGGTGCCTCTCAAGAAGGATCCTGGGACGGGGAATCGCAGTATTTCGATGAAATCTCCGACGCTCTAGGGTATCTGCGTGGAATGCTTACAGGTGATGAAATCGTCTTGGTGAAATCTTCTAAGTCGGCAAACCTACGTTATCTTGGCGATGACCTTTGGAAGGAGATCTAATGAGAGCGCTCTTACTTGCAGGGCTTCTAGGTTTGGTGCTGTCGCTAACCATTACTCCTATCTTGATTTGGTTATTCAAGAGAATCGGCTGGGGGCAGATAGTTCGCGTCGATGGACCCTCTACTCACCACACAAAACGTGGCACACCTAGCATGGGTGGAATTGGAATAATCCTCAGCGCAGTAGCTTCCTATTTTGTGGCCAAGCTGGTCAATGGTGAACCACCTACATACTCGGCTTTGCTAGTGATGTTTATGATGGTCGGTCTCGGTCTAGTTGGTTTCCTTGATGACTACCTAAAGGTGCGTGGACAAAATACTGCGGGCCTCAAAGGTGTTTACAAAATCATTGGGCAGATAACTGTTGCTACAGTTTTTGCCTGGGCTGCTTTGCAAAACAAAGATGCGTTTGGGTTAACTCCTGCATCAACAGAAATATCTGTTTTCAGAGACACAGGCTTTGACCTAACCAAGATTGCCCCAGAGAGCTGGGGTGAGATTGCCGTTTGGATAGGTGCTGCCGCCTTCCTGTTTTGGATTTACTTACTTGTGGTGAGTGCCTCAAATGGAGTGAATCTTACCGACGGAGCTGATGGCTTAGCTACCGGTTCGCTAATCATGTCTATTGGTGCCTTTGCGGTAATTGGTTTTTGGAAATTCAATCAAGCCTGTGATGTGACGAACATCGCACCTAACTGTTATGACACGAGAGACCCACTGGATCTAGCTGTTGTGGCAGCTGCCATAGTTGGTGCGCTGATTGGTTTCCTATGGTTTAACACCAACCCTGCTCAAATCTTTATGGGGGATAGCGGTTCTCTAGGTTTAGGTGGAGCACTAGCTGCTCTAGCGATACTTTCTCGCACCGAAGTTCTTTTGATTTTGGTCGGCGGTCTATTCGCTATTTCAGCAGGTTCCGTAATCCTGCAACGAAGTGTCTTCAAGCTATCCAGAGCCATCACAGGAAAGCCACGACGCATCTTCCTGAACAGCCCACTGCATCACCACTTCGAAGAAAAAGGTTGGAACGAAGTAACAGTTGTAGTTAGATTCTGGATTATCTGTGGCCTTCTAGTCATGGCAGGTATCGGATTGTTCTATGTTGAGTGGATTTATGGCTCGGTTGCATGAGCAAGCTAGATGATCTAAACAGTTGGCACTCAAATTGGAGTGAGCTAAGAGCAGTCGTCTATGGTCTAGGTGTCACGGGTTTTTCTGTTGCCGACACTTTGAACGAATTAGGTACAAAAGTATTGGTCGTTGCCGATAAAGCTGAAGATGGAATCGTAGATATTCTCGATGTGCTTGGGGTCGAGTATTTGATTAGTGAATCACCAGAGGCAGTTTCTACTCGGGTAAGTGTGTTTTCGCCAGAGGTTGTAATCACGTCCCCTGGAGTGCGCCCTGACAATGGGTTTCTCCTTCAATTGCAGGCTTCTGACATCGATGTTTGGACAGACATCGATCTTGCTTGGCGGCTTAGAGACAAATCGGGTAGGGCATCCGAATGGATTTGTATCACTGGAACTAATGGAAAGACTACGGTCACACAGTTAGTTGAGAAGATGCTCTTGACTGCTGGAGTTAGAGCAGTTGCTTGCGGAAACATTGGTGTGCCGATCCTTGATGTCATTCGAGATCCAGCTGATTTTGAAGTCTTAGTCGTTGAGCTCAGTAGCTTTCAACTGCACTACACAAACAGCATTGAACCTTTAGCCAGCGTGGTACTCAATCTTGCCGAAGACCACCTTGACTGGCATGGCTCAATGAAGGAGTACAGCAGGACCAAGGGAAAGATTTATAACAACACCAGAGTTTGCTGCGTTTACAACGTGGGGGATAAGAGCACCTCTGAATTGCTCAATGAATCCAACAACACAGAGTCTGCCCAGGCTGTTGGCTTTACTGTAAACACTCCGGCACCTAACGAAATTGGCTGGGTTGAAGACATTTTGGTGGATAGAGCTTTCGTCGATGATCCTTCTGTAGCTTTGGAATTGGCTTCGCTTGCTGATCTAAGTGACACAATCGTAGTTAGTCCACACCTAATGGCAAACATTGCAGCAGCTTCAGCACTAGCCAGAGCAGCCGGTGTTCAACCAAGCGAAATTTCTCTTGCTCTAAAGGAATTCAAACTAGACGCGCATCGAATTGAACTAGTTCTGGTCAAAGATGGCATTAGTTGGGTAGATGATTCAAAGGCAACCAATCCACACGCTGCTGCCGCTGCGTTATCTTCTTTTGATTCTGTGATTTGGATTGTTGGTGGACTTCTCAAAGGCGTTGACATTTCAGATTTGGTTTCAAGATATTCAGCAAAAGTCAAAGCTGCGATAGTTATCGGACTCCACAGAGAACCAGTGCTCGAAGCATTCGCTAGTTTATCCCCAAACACCAAGGTCTTTGAGATCCCTTCCGAATCTAGTGAGATTATGCAGGATGTTGTGGTTGTTGCCAAAAGTTTGGCCAGTTCAGGAGACACAGTGCTTCTTGCCCCTGCTGCCGCTTCAATGGATCAGTTTAAGGACTATGCCCAACGCGGAGAATTATTTGCTGAAGCCGTGAAAAGGGAAGTTTCATAATGTCAAGAACTACAGCCACTCAAAGAAAGCCAATGGCTACTAAGAAAGCTAAAACTAGCTCATCTGATGCAGGATCTTCAATCACTTCGTTTCTAAGACATCCGATCCAAAGCTCGATTCGTTGGTTTGACTCTTACTTCCTACACCAATCAAATCTGTTCTATAGATTCGTGATGTTGATTCTGTTCATGTTGGGTTGTGGGCTCCTAATGGTTCTTAGCGCTTCCAACGTTCTGGCGGCAAAGGCCACTGGCGATCCTTTCTCAGAATTCAAGTCCCAGGTTATTTTGGCCATTATTGGCCTTGTAGGCATGCTGGTTATTTCTAAGCGATCTGTTGAACAAATCCAAATGTTCTCAACCCTTTTCTTTTGGTTCACAGTAGGACTTCAACTCTTAGTGAAGGTTCCGGGTATCGGTATCACAGTTGGAGGAAACACGAACTGGATCAATCTTGGTTTCGGTCAGATTCAACCTTCGGAGTTTTTAAAGTTAGGCGTAATCCTTTTCCTAGCCTCACTTTTGAGCACGAAGCTTGACTATCTTTGGGACTTCCAGAGCACAACACAACCTGTACTCATTTATGGTTTTGGCGCTGCCGCTTTGGTTCTTGTTCTTTCAGGTGACTTGGGCACAGCAGCGGTTATGGCTCTATTCATTTTTGGGCTTATGTTTTTGATCGGTATGCCAGCTAATCGACTGATGCTCTTTGTTGGTTTAGGTGCCGTGGTTGCAGTACTTGCCGCAGCTTTTAGTCCGAACCGTGTATCCAGAATCCTCTCGTTCTTCAATCGTTGTAGTGAAAGCATCGATGGCGCTAATTGGCAGGTGTGTCACGGTGAATGGGCGTTAGCTTCAGGTGGTTTGTTTGGAACAGGATTGGGTGAATCCAAAATGAAGTGGGGTTGGATTCCTGAAGTGGAAAACGACTTTATCTTTTCCATCATCGGGGAAGAAGTCGGGCTTATTGGTGCTGTAGTGGTTCTAGTTCTGTTTTTCTTGTTAGCTCGTTTCATGAGAAGGATATCTTTAAACTCAACGACTGCTTTTGGTTCAATAGCGGTCACAGGAATCATGCTTTGGATTTTGGTTCAAGCGCTTATTAACATTGCTGTTGTTTTGCATCTTTTTCCAGTTCTTGGAGTTCCGTTGCCTTTGTTCTCTAAGGGTGGCTCATCGATGGTTGCAGTGCTTGTAGCTCTAGGTGTTGTCTTAGCAGTCGAAAGAGATCAGGCAAGTAGTCCAAAGAGGATAAGGCGATGACTAATTACCTTTTGGCCGGTGGTGGCACAGCGGGGCACGTAAATCCTCTGTTATCTCTTGCTGATGAAATAATGAGCCAAGCTGGCCAGCACAAAGTCTGGGCACTCGGCACAGCCGAAGGCTTGGAATCAAGGCTTGTTCCTCAACGAGGTTACGAACTATTAACAGTGCCAAGATTGCCCATGCCTAGAAAACTCAATGGTTATCTTTTGAAGTTTCCCTTGCTATTTGCCGAATCAGTTAAGTTAGTAAAAAAGTATCTCCAAGAAAACAAGATTGATGTTGTTGTTGGGTTTGGCGGCTACGCAAGCGCTCCGGCGTATCGAGCAGCAAAGTCTCTTGCTATCCCTTATGTAATCCACGAAGCTAATGCATTACCTGGTTACGCAAATCGGATTGGTGCCAATGGTGCAGCTGCGGTTGGAGTTACCTTTAGTCAAACAGTCCTACCTAATTCAACTGTGGTCGGCATGCCCCTTCGCAAAGAGGTTCTTGAGTTGATGAAGACAGACCTACGCTTTGAAGCTGAGACATTCTTTGGACTAGACACCAAGTTGACCACCTTGTTGGTTACCGGTGGTTCACTGGGTGCCCGAAGAATAAATGAAACTATCGAAGATTCAAGAGCATTACTTGAGGCAGCAGGCATTCAAGTGATTCACATTGTTGGTTCAAGAGCAGAACTTCCTGATGTGAGTGAAGGCGGTTATCGTCGGATTAGTTATTGCGATCGGATGGATTTGGCTTTGGCGGCAGCCGACTTTGCTGTAGCCAGATCTGGGGCAGCAACTGTGAGTGAGTTTGCCGCTGTTGGACTTCCAGCAGTATTCGTGCCTTACCCTGTGGGTAATGGTGAGCAAAAGCTAAACGCCCAGGATCTAGTTGAGGCTGGTGGAGCACTTGTTGTCGATGATGCTCAGTTCACACCAGAATATGTGCGCACAAAGCTTGTTCCGACAATCAGTAACGCCAAGCTAGTCAAAGAAATGAGTGCCAAGGCATTATCTGTTGGCTTACAGGACGGATCTAGACGTCTGCTCGAATTAGTAAATGGCGTGTTGTAAGGCTCTGGCTAGCTAGCTGAAATTAGTCTTTATATAAATCTTTAGGAAAACATGACTATCAAACCCGACTTCAGCCAAAGCGTCCCTGACAACCTAGGGCACGTGCACTTCATCGGTATTGGTGGATCTGGCATGAGCGGAATCGCTCGATTACTGATTCAATCAGGCCACAAAGTTACTGGAAGCGATGTTAGAGAATCCGGCAACATTGAAGAGCTCAGAAAACTAGGCGCTCATGTCTTTATAGGCCATAATGCAAATAACCTTGGCGATGCCGACACCGTGGTCGTGACATCTGCATTGTGGCCAACTAATCCTGAGTATGGTTTAGCTCAAGAAAAGCACTTACCTATACTCCATAGATCTCAGGCTCTGAAGTATCTGACTACGGATAAGAAACTTGTTTCAATAGCAGGAGCTCACGGTAAGACCACAAGTACAGGAATGCTTGTAACTGGGCTGAGAGTTTTAGGAAAAGATCCAAGTTTCGTCAACGGCGGAGTAATCGCTGAGTATGGTGCTTCAGCAGCATCTGGTTCATCCGAACTGTTCGTTATTGAAGCTGACGAGTCTGATGGCTCTTTCTTGCATTATCAGACTTCTATCGCATTGATAACTAACGTCGACCCTGATCACTTAGATCACTATGGCTCACTCGAGAACTTTGAGAATGAGTTCGCTAAGTTTGCTAATGGTGCATCAGACTTTGTTGCAATTAGTTCTGATGACCCAGGAGCAGTTCGGGTCACAAAGCTAATTCACGACAAGAGAGTTATAACTTTTGGCGAGGAACCTGAGGCTACGGTGAGGGTTATCAATCTCGATGCTTCTGGAGCTCAGGTAAGTTTTGACCTGAAGTACGAAAATGAGATTTACTCCGCGACACTTAGAGTGCCAGGTAAGCACAATGCAATCAATGCCGCCGGAGCATTTGCCGTGTTGGTCGGATTGGGGTTAGACCCGGAAGAATCACTTCAAGCGATTGCAACCTTCGGTGGCACTGAACGTAGGTTTGAACTTCACGGCGAGGCTAGAGGCGTTAAGGTTTATGACGACTTTGCTCATCACCCAACTGAGGTGCTTGCAGCGTTGATTGCTGCTAGAGCGGTTGTCGGTAGTGGCAGATTGATAACGGTTTTCCAGCCACACCTATACAGCCGAACCAGACTCTTTGCTAAAGAGTTCGCGGAAGCGCTTGAACTAAGTGATGAAGTTGTTGTTTTGGACATCTATGCAGCTCGAGAAGATCCAGAGCCTGGAGTAACCGGTGCTTTGATTGCAGATGCGTTTTTGGTTCAGAAAAGAATGCACTATGTGCCGCTTTGGGATGATGTGCCCTGCGCTGTGGCTGCGATAGCAAAAGAAGGTGACTTTGTAATCACAATGGGTTGTGGTGATGTTTATCGACAAGTGCCAGGAATACTAAAGGCGCTAGAGGAATAGTTTTGCAACCTCCTAAGAGTCGATTTGACCATTCAAAGCCTGCAGCTAAACCAAAGGCAAAACCGAGGGTTCAAGTACCCAAAGCTAAGTCAACACGTGGCTTAAAAAAGAATTTGAAAAGTAATCGGCTGAACCTTTCAACGAGGCGAGCACAGAGAAAAGAAGCTAGAAGGTTTACCAAAGAGTCGCAGGTTAAGAAGATCTTTCTTCGTTCATTACTTGCTGCTTTGGTCGCGTTGGTCTTGCTCGTGCTTGCTACTATGTTCACCCCGATAATGGCTATCAACAAGATCACCGTCACTGGAACAAAGAAAGTGTCAGAGAAACAGGTTCAGGTTGCTCTAAAGAAATACATCGGCACACCTTTACCGATGATTAATACCGCAAGTGTTGCTAGCGATTTGGCTAAGTTCAAGCTCATCGAAAGTATTTCTTTGGTTAGCAAGCCTCCCTATGAACTTCAGGTGCGAATCGTTGAACGCACGCCGATATCAGTAGTCGTAACAAACGGTAAGGGTTTCTTGTATGACCCATCAGGTGTTCGGGTTGGAGTTGCTACCGGTGCAGAGAAACTGCCAACCATAATCATTACCGGAGACCCTATGTCCTCGAAGAACTTTAAGCAGGCTATAGATGTTTTACTGTCCTTACCAAGCTCACTCTTGGATCGAGTCGCCTATATCCAAGCTAGAACCAGGGATAACGTCACCATGCAGCTTCGTGGCAATGCTGTGCAAACGATCATTTGGGGGGACTCAACTCAATCTGCGCTCAAGTCAAGAGTGTTAAAGGTTTTGCTTTTCAAAACTCCCGCACGAATACCAGCAACCTTTGACGTTTCCTCACCTCTTACTCCAAGTGTGATTCGTTAGTCGGTTCCTAGACACGCCTCAGGATTAGCAGGTGTTTAGGGCCTTTAAGGTTTAGTTTTTTGGCGCAGATGCATTTGTTGAGATTACTTAACCTTCAAGTTGAAGTTTAGGGTTTTACAAATGTAGGACTTATCGAAGGAAGAGCATGTCTGAAGCAGTGTTGAACAATTTCTTGGCCGTAATCAAGGTTGTCGGTGTCGGTGGCGCTGGTGGTAACGCGGTTAACCAAATGATCGAGAAGCAGCTTCGCGGAGTTGAATTTATCGCAATCAATACTGATGGCCAGGACCTGCTCAAATCAGAAGCTCACGTGAAGCTTGAAATCGGTAGTTCAAGTGCAAGAAGTCTTGGTGCTGGTGCAGATCCAGAAGTAGGACGCAGAGCTGCTGAAGATCACGCAGATGAGATAGCTGAGGTTCTTCGCGGAGCAGACATGGTATTCGTGGCAGCCGGTGAAGGTGGCGGAACAGGAACTGGTGCGGCTCCTGTAGTTGCTCGTGTTGCCAAAGAGTCAGGTGCTCTAACCGTTGGTGTTGTTAGTCGTCCATTTGATTTTGAAGGAAGACGTCGCGCGGAGAATGCACAAGCAGGAATCGATGCGCTTAGAGCAGAGGTCGACGCTCTCATCATTGTTCCTAATCAAAAACTGATTGATCTAAACGACTCAGAGCTAACCTTCGTCAACGCCTTCAGCATGGCTGATGAAATTCTTCGAGCAGGCGTTCAAGGAATTTCAGATTTGATTGTTGAAACAGGTCTTGTGAACTTGGACTTTGCAGACGTCAAGGCGGTTATGCAAGGAGCAGGAACTGCGCTAATGGGTATCGGAACAGCCAAAGGCGAAGACAGAGCTATGAGAGCTGCCGAACAAGCTATCAACCACCCATTACTTGAAAACAGCATCGACAATGCTCGCGGTGTTCTCATCCAGTTCTCAGCTGCATCAAACATGAAGTTGGCAGAAATCAATGACGCATCTAGATTAATCCAAGAAATTGTTCACCCAGGTGCAAACATTTACTTCGGAAGTTCAATCAATGACGCTATGGGAGATGAAATTAGAGTTACGGTTATCGCCGCTGGCTTCGACGAACAACCCGCTAGACCAGCTATTAGAAAAAGCACTTTCTCAGGATCCAGCTCGGGAGCGATTCCAGTTGTTCCAGAAATCAGTTACCAACAGGAAGTCGAACCTCAAGAACAAGCTCTAGCAAGTGTGCCTTCATGGTTTGCAACGGCTCCTGTCGATATCGAAGAAGAGGCTGAAGTAGTTGTCCAGCAGCCAAAGCCTTTCGAATTTGAATCTAAGCGCACAAACTCCGGTTTTGATGACGGCATGGACATTCCTGATTTCATAAAGTAAAAACTTGCAACCCAATCTGGCCGAACGACTTCAAGCAATTCATCAGAGAATTGATGAGGCAGCCAAAGCCAACGGTAGGCAAAGTTCAGAAATCGAATTGGTAGTGGTTACTAAGAACCATGGATTCGAACTTGCCTTAGAGCTTCTAGAGCTTGGTGAAAGCAAATTCGGAGAAAATAGGGATCAGGAAGCCTCCGCAAAGGCGGCACAGGTTGCTCAGGGCCTCAGCGCTGGTCAACACCCACCCACCTGGCACTTTGTAGGCCAGTTACAAAGCAACAAAGTCAAATCTATGCTCGGCTACAGCTCTGTATTGCATTCGCTAGATCGCTTGTCACTGTTGAAAGAGCTAGAGAAACAGTTACTCAAGACTCCAGAATCGACCCTTGATGTATTCATCGAACTCAATCTGACTGATGATCCAAATCGTGGCGGTATTGAACCGAAGAATTTGATTGAATTTGCGCAGCAGGTCCTGACTGTAAGCCAAATCAGGCTACTGGGAGTTATGGGGGTGGCGGGTTTAGGTTTGGAGCCAGCAGCTGACTTTGCTACTATCCTGAAGGCTAGCGAGCAGCTCGGGACCATCTCGGAATCGTCCAAATACATCTCTGCAGGTATGTCGGGGGACTTCGAAACCGCTATAGGTTTCGGTGCGACACACTTACGCATCGGCACGGCAATTACTGGAAACCGCTAGTTATTGGGCTTAATCTAATGATGTCGGGGTTTAGTTTAAGGAGACATCGTGTCTGGTTTTACTCAAGGTCTTAAGAAATTCCTCATGCTTGGATCTGAAGGACAAGTTCCTGTTTCAGAGTCTCGAAACACATCATCTGCACGAGTAAGAGCTCCTCGCGCTTCTAGAAGAAACAACGAGGTTTCTAGCATTGAAACCGTAACCCCAAACTCGTATTCAGAGGCTGGGCTAATTGCCGAAATCCTTAGAGAAGGAACTCCGGTTATCGTAAATGTTCACAACCTAAGCGATACCGACACCAGAAGACTTGTTGACTTTATGGCCGGTCTAAAAGCTGGTCTTATGGGTGAATCAAAGCGTGTATCAGAGTCTGTTTACCTGTTAGCACCTTACGGTGTTGAAATTGATGCAGACGAGGATGAAGTCCTTGAAGCCGAGGGCGACCGTCTCATCGTTCGCCCGTAGTTAGGTATTTTTCTTGTCTCAAATTGCTGGAATACTCATCTGGGTTATCGATATTTTTTGTCTAGTCCTTTTAGCCAGAATTATTTTGGATTGGGTGCGTGCCATGAATCCAGCTTTCAGCCCTAAAGGGTTTTTCCTAATCCTGGCGGAACTGGCTTACACCCTTACAGACTGGGTTATCAAGCCCATTGCTAGGGTAATCAAACCTGTCAAAATAGGTGGTGGCTACCTGGATCTTTCAATTATTGCCCTATTCGTGGTGTTGATAATTCTTGACAGCCTGTTACAAACACTTCGCTAGATAGTTCAGGGTAAGGTAACCTTAACTCTTGACCAACTGCCGCATGATTTCGTGGCCCACAAGAAAAGGGAGATTACGATGCCGTTGACTCCAGAAGATGTCGTAAACAAAAGATTTCAGCCTACAAAATTCCGCGAAGGCTATGACCAGGATGAGGTCGATGACTTCCTAGATGAAATCGTTCTTGAGATGCGCCGCATTACTCAGGAGAACGAAGACCTCAGACAGCGTCTACTCGCAGCTGATGGTCGCTTGACTGAACTGCAGCGCAGTGGAGCAACTTTGGTTCAACAGGTAAACACAGCTGAAGCTTCAATCCCAGAATCAACAACGACAAATGACGCTTTCCCACAGGCAGCTGCCGACATTGGTTCATTCGAATCAAACAACACCAATAACCTTCTTCAGTTGGCTCGCAAGTTGCACGAAGAGCACGTTCGTGAAGGACTTGAAAAGCGTGACGCATTAGTAGCCGAAGGGCACGCAACTGCCGCTCGAATTGTTCGGGAGGCAGAAGCACAACACAAGGCAGATATGTCTCGACTCGAGCAGGAAAAAGCGTTGGCCGAAAATGATCTTCAAACGCTGAGAAACTTCGAGAGAGACTACAGAGCTAAGCTCAAGTCCTATATTGAAAGCCAGCTAAGCGATCTTGAGGCAGCAAACTCAACTGGTCCTAAAACCTCCACCGGTCCGACTCAAATAGCAAACCAAACTTTCCAAATCTGATTTAGGTGAAAGCGGAAAGAGTATTCAACAGGTCAACCCTCATCTTTTTGGGGGTAGGTGTCTTGATAGTCGCAGTAGATCAGTTGGCCAAACAATTAGCTTTAGCGAACCTGGAACTATACACACCTGTTCCAGTGCTTGGTGAGCTTCTGCAATTCACTTTGGCTTTTAATGATCGAGCCGCTTTCTCTTTGGGTGGTGCTAGCACCTGGGTGTTTACACTAATCTCCAGTGCGGTAGCGCTAGCTCTTTTGTGGTTTGGACCTAAGTTCAAAACGACAGGTTGGCTCATTCTCGGTGGTTTGGCACTTGGTGGAGTATGTGGCAACCTTATCGACCGCCTGTTTAGAGCGCCAGGTTTTCCTAACGGACATGTTGTCGACTTTATTCAGATTCCATTTAATTTTCCGATTTTTAACATCGCAGATATGGCGATTTCATCAGCGGCCTTCCTAATTGCTCTTCGTGTAATTAGTGGGCAGAAAATCGGTGGATCGAAGTGACGGTGGAGAAGTTAGTTCAGGTTCCTGAAGGTTTAGGTGGAACTAGGGCTGACGCAGGTGTCTCAAAGCTACTGGGCATGAGTAGGTCCTCTGTGGCTGCGATGATCGAATCAGGCTTAGTTGAGCAAAACGATGTTGTTATTGGCAAATCTGATTCTCTAGTGGCAGATGCTTGGCTTCGAATCACAATGCCAAAACCAAAAGCACCTTTGGCGCTCGTTGCCGAGAACGTCGATGGGTTGACTGTTGTTTACCAAGACCACGACATTGTTGTGGTTGATAAGCCAGCTGGCGTAGCAGCCCACCCATCGGTTGGTTGGGATGGCCCTAGCGTTGGTGGCGCACTACTTGCATTAGGAATTGAGATGTCCACAAGTGGGGTGGCTGAGAGACAAGGCATTGTCTCTCGCTTAGATGTTGGCACCAGTGGTCTCATGGTTTTGACCAAGACCGAGATTGCCTATAGCCGAATGAAACAAGCCTTTCGTGATCGAGTAGTCGATAAGACCTATCACTCTTTAGTTCAAGGACATCCAGATCCGAGTACCGGTACGATAGACGCACCAATCGGTAGGCATTTGAAACACGAGTACAAGTTCGCTGTGACCGCTGACGGAAAACCATCGGTTACGCACTACAAGACTATTGAGGCTTTCGCAGCCGCATCATTGATGGAAATTGAACTAGAAACAGGTCGAACTCATCAAATTCGAGTGCACTTTTCGGCCTTCAAACATCCAATAGTCGGAGACTCTCTCTATGGTTGTGATGCGAAGCTAGCGCTTAGATTGTCAATGGATAGACAGTGGCTACACGCCATGAAACTTGGATTCATTCATCCAACTAAGGGGGAGTATGTCACTTTTGAAAGCTCTTATCCTAAAGACCTATCAAACGCTCTCGAAGTCCTGCGTTCGAGTTAGTATCAGGCGGAGAGCCTGAAATAAGATGACAATTAGCCAAGTTAGGCTATTTGCCCTAGCCTCAATAAAACTCAAAGTAAGTAAGAAATGACCTCTGCCAGCGATAACTTTGTGCACCTTCATGTGCACACTGATTACTCCATGCTTGATGGAGCGGCAAAGATTGATGAGTTGCTAACTAAGGCTGTTGAGTTTGAAATGCCAGCCATCGCAATCACCGATCACGGCAACAACTTCGGAGCCTATGAGTTTTGGCAAAAGGCAACCAAAAAAGGTATCAAGCCAATAATCGGTATTGAGGCTTACCTAGCACCAGGTTCAAGATTAGATAAAAGCAGAACCTATTGGGCCGATGGTGGCGATGATGACTTGTCTAAAGGCGCTTACTCGCACTTGACTATGCTCTCGACAAATAACGACAGCATGATGAATCTGTTCAAGCTAAGTTCTTATGCATGGCTTGAGGGCTACTATTTTCAGCCAAGAGTGGATCGAGAGCTTTTAGCCAAATATGCAAAAGGAATAATTGCAACTTCTGGTTGTGCAGGTGGTGAGGTTCAGACAAGGCTGCGTCTTGGACAGTACAAAGAAGCTTTAGAAACAGCTGCTGAGTTTAGAGATATCTTCGGCAAAGAAAACTACTTCATCGAAATCATGGATCACGGAGCAAGCGTTGAACGAAGGTCTTTTGACGAGCTCATCAAGTTGTCCAAAGATCTAGGTATACCGCTCCTTGCGACAAACGACCTTCATTACACAGAGCCAGGGCACATAGAAGCCCAAGAGGCATTGCTTTGTATTCAAACCGGCACCAAGATGACCGATGAGCGACGTTTCAAGTTCGACGGTGAGGGTTATTACCTGAAAAGCGCAAGACAAATGAGAGAGCTTTTTGCTGCCTTCCCTGAGGCCTGCGATAACACTTTGCTGGTTGCTGAACGTTCTGACATCAAATTCGAAGAGCGAAACCTGATGCCAAGGTTTGATGTTCCTGATGGGCATACAGAGGCCTCTTGGTTTGAGCAAGAAGTTGTGGCAGGTATGAAGGCAAGGTTCGGTGCAAACATTACCCCTGAGTACCAAGAACGTATTGCTTACGAAATAGAAGTTATAAAGAACATGAATTTTTCAGGATATTTCTTGGTAGTTGCGGACTTTATCTCATGGGCTCGTGCGCAAGGTATTCGCGTTGGACCTGGTCGAGGGTCAGCTGCTGGTTCATTGGTCTCTTATGTTTTGGGAATCACAGCACTTGACCCAATCAAGTACGGACTTATCTTTGAGAGATTCTTGAATCCAAGCAGAAAGAGCTTGCCGGATATCGACGTTGACTTTGATGACCGCAGGCGTGGCGAAGTTATTCGTTACGTAACCGAAAAATACGGTGACGACCGAGTTGCTCAAATTATCACCTACGGAACAATCAAAGCCAAGCAAAGCTTGAAAGATGCAGCTCGTGTTTTAGGCATGGATTATTCGGTAGGAGAAAAACTTACCAAGGCCATGCCACCGATGATTCTTGGTAAAGAGATGACTCTTCGAGAAATGGTTGAAGATCCAAGACTAAAACCAATGGTTGAGGCAATCGTTGAAGAACCTTCCGAAGATGAATTTGAGGAAGAAACTCAAGATTTCGAGCCGGTTGCTATAGCTGCAGCTGTTGCTCCAACAGATTCAAAAAGTAGATACAAAGAAGCCGCAGAGTTCAGAAAAATTCTGGATGAAGACCCAGATGCCAGAAGAGTATTTGACTTAGCCAGAGGTTTAGAAGGGTTGAAGAGACAGACCAGCGTTCACGCCGCTGGTGTGATCATGTCTGCTGTCCCATTACTTGATGTGATTCCTGTTATTCGACGAGATGACGATGGTGCCATAATCACGGCCTTTGCTCAAAAGCCTTGTGAAGATTTAGGGCTAGTGAAGATGGACTTCCTAGGTCTTCGCAATCTAACGGTTTTGGACAGCGCCATCGAGAACGCGCTATCCAATCGAGGTGAAACTGTAGTTCTTGAGGATTTAGATCTGGATGGCGACCTTGCCACCTACGAGATGCTTTCTCGCGGTGAAACCCTTGGTGTTTTCCAACTTGATGGTGGTCAGATGCGATCGCTACTAAAGATCCTGAAGCCTTCAAAGTTTGAGCACATCTCAGCGGCTATTGCTTTGTATAGACCTGGCCCTATGGGTGTTGGTTCGCACACTTCCTATGCTCATCGTAAAAACGGTAATGAACAGCCTGAATCTATTCATCCAGATCTTGAAGGTCCGCTAGCTGAGATTCTCGGTCCAACATACGGGCTAATTGTTTACCAAGAACAGGTTATGGCTGTTGCTCAAAAGGTGGCGAACTTCTCTCTTGTGCAAGCAGATGCGCTTAGAAGCGCAATGGGTAAAAAGCTCAAAGACGTTCTTGATGAGCAACTAACAGCTTTCACTGCTGGTATGAAGCAGAACGGTTTCTCTGATGTTGTTATCGACAAACTTTGGGGAACTCTTCTTCCATTTGCTGACTATGCGTTCAATAAAGCGCACAGTGCCGCCTACGGTGTTTTGTCCTACTGGACCGCATACATGAAGGCAAACTACCCGCAGGAGTACATGGCGGCTCTGCTTACCTCTGTAAGAAGTTCGAGGGACCGACTCGGAGTGTATTTAAGTGAAGCGAGAAGAGCTGGCATCCAGGTGTTACCGCCTGACGTTAATGACTCGATCGCAGATTTCCGCGCTGTTGGTAAGGACATTCGTTTTGGAATGGAAGCAATTCGCAATGTTGGTCTCGGAGTGGTTCAGGAGATAGTTCGAACTAGGGAAGCAGAGGGAAGGTTTGAATCCTTCCAAGATTTCGTTTCTAAAGTACCGGCATCGGTTTGCACAAAAAAAGTAATTGAATCGCTAATCAAAGCAGGCGCATTTGATTCATTCGGTGTTTCTAGAAGAGCACTTTTCGAAGCTCATGAAGACATTATTGCTGCTGAGATAAAGGCTAAGAAATCCAAGACAACTGGAGATAGTGATCTGTTTGATGACTTTGATTCAGGGGAGACTAACTACAAGATTGCAAACCTTGCCGAGTGGCCACAACGTCAGCTCTTGAGCCTTGAGCGTGAAATGCTAGGTCTATACGTTAGCGCTCATCCTCTTCAAGGAGCCGAGAGCAGACTCCGTAGCAGTGCTACAGAAACTATCGAATCTTTCAACACCAGAACCAATTTCGCAGACACCGAAACAGTAACTCTGGCTGGGCTAATCACCGCAGTCGAAGTAAAGACCGCAAGGGCATCTGGAAATGTTTATGCAAACATCACGATTGAAGACCTAGAGGGTGAAGTCACCCTGATGATCTTCAACAAGACCTATCAGGAGCATCTAGATAAGTTGATTGTTGACACTATGGTTGCCGTGCGAGGCAGAATGCGCCCTCGTGACGATGGTTTCGCCTTGAATGTCTATGACATAAGAGTTCTTGAAAAAGAAGAGTCGACCTACGTCGGCCCGTTAAAAATCAGCATCAGCGAACAGGTAGCGACTAAGAAAAACATTGAAACGCTTGATGCGATCTTCAAAAGATATCCAGGGCAAACTGAAGTTCAACTACTTATGAAATCTGACGCTGGAGTTGTTCCTTACAGGCTTAAGCACAAAGTCTTTGTTGGCGACGCACTTATTTCAGAAGTTAAGCAGCATTTTGGAACTTCTGCTTTGGATAACTTGATTGAGCTTTCGGAGATTAAGCCTGAAGACTCACTCGAGCCTGGTGCCGGGCAAGACGTAGCCCCGCTGGTGGTAGAGCAGACTGGGGAGCTCTTCGGGAATTAGTCCCTCGATTATCTCAACCACAATCACGGCATTGGAAGCTACTTCGACTCGCTCAATAATCCGACCAATCAACACCGCGTTAACATTTTTGAAAATTGCCAAACCAGTTGCCTCATCAGCAAACCAGTCGTCATCTAAGAACCTCTTTGTGTGATCCTGGCTCATTTTGTGAGCAAGTTCGAGGCAGGTTTCGTTGAGCATCTGGATTGAAACAAATTCTGAGCTTTTAAGTGCTGGCCAGCTGCTTGCGCCTCGGGCAACGTTGAACGTTACCAAAGCGGGGTTTGAGCCTAGCGATGTGACTGAGGTTGCTGTAAAGCCCACGGGGCCACCAGATTCATCTTTTAGGGTGATAACGCAAACCCCTGAGGCGTGACGTCTAAATGCTTGCTTGAGAGCTTCTGTGGTGTCTGAAATTTTATCCATTACAACTTTCTTGTCTGGTATCTAGGTTAACCCACAGAACCGTTGGTTCACCGAATGCTTAGATAGTTCGCCTAAACTGGAGCAACCAAAAGGAAGTTGCGACTTGAGCGATTTGATTAGATTTCTAGATCTCAGAGATCGAGAAATTTCTGCTGACCACATCGAGCAAGACCTACCTAGAGCATCTATGGACTTGGCTGCAGCAATGGAGACCATTCATCCCTTGGTGGACCGAATCAGAACTCAAGGTGCTAGCGCATTACAAGATATCGCTAAGGAAATCGATGGTATCGACATCTCACCAATTCGTGTGAGCGAATCAGAACTAGCTGACGCTCTGGACAATCTCGACGGCACCCTTCGAGCATCTTTAGAAATTGCCATTGAGAGAGTGCAGAAAGTCTCTCTCGACTCCAAACCAACTGCCATTGAAACTAGCTTGGCAACTGGCGCTAGAGTTTCTCAGCGCTGGCAACCAATCGACTCTGTCGGTCTATACGTGCCAGGCGGCAAAGCCGTCTATCCATCAAGTGTCATCATGAATGTGGTTCCGGCCCAGGTGGCCGGAGTGAAAAACATTGCAATAGCAACTCCTGGCCAAGCTGCTTTTGGCGGAAGACCGCACCCAACCGTGCTGGCAACCGCAGCACTTTTGGGAGTGAAGGACGTTTTCACAATCGGTGGTCCCTCGGCTGTAATAGCTTTTGCTTACGGAGTTCCAGATATTGGGCTTAGCCCCGTTCAGTTAGTGACGGGGCCAGGAAATGTCTATGTAGCGGCGGCTAAGAGAATGCTCAGGGGAGTCATTGCCATTGACTCCGAAGCTGGGCCTACAGAAATCATGATTATTGCTGATAGTTCGGCGAACCCTGACTTTGTAGCGGCTGATCTCATTTCTCAAGCTGAGCACGATGAACAGGCCGCAGCTGTTCTAGTCACAGATTCTTTAGAACTGATTGAAAAAGTTAGCTCGGCAATTGAGCAGCAGGTCTCCAATTCTGCCAACAGGGCCAGGATTTTGGAGGCCTTGGCTGGCCAGCAGAGTGCTCTAGTGCTGGTACGTGACTTGGATGCTGCTGTCAGGGTTGCTAATTTCTATGCAACCGAGCACCTTTCCATTCAAACAGATAAGAATTCGGCACTTTTGGGTGAAATCACCAATGCTGGAGCCATCTTTTTAGGCGATTATTCACCGGTTTCGTTGGGCGATTATATAGCTGGATCAAATCACGTACTTCCAACAGGTGGTCAGGCTAAGTTCGGCTCAGGATTGGGCGTCCACACGTTTCTAAGGGCCCAACAGGTCATCGAATACACAGAATCGGCCTTGTCGGAGGTGGCAAATAATGTTGTCTCTATCGCCAATTCAGAGGGTTTAGAAGCCCATGGAGAAGCGATAAAAATCCGCTTTCAGTAGATAGAACCTGGTTCTATTAGGTAACAAAAAGATTAAATCTTTTGTTGAAGGTTAGGGTTTTTGACCCAAAATCCTTGATTTTATTGGCAACACGCCGACAACTTCAAATACTGGCCCTACTGTCACCCAAACCACAAGATATAGGGACGGAGAAATGAAATATCACAACATGTTGTGTGTATAGTAGATTTCTCGAACATGAATGATACGTAAATTGACCTGAAAGGAGTCCCAATGCATTGCCCATTTTGCCGTTTTGAAGACTCCAGGGTCATGGATTCAAGAACTTCAGACGATGGCAGCTCAATCCGCCGTCGTAGACAGTGTCCTGAGTGCGGATCTCGCTTCTCAACCACCGAAACCTCCAGCCTTGCGGTTCTAAAGCGCGGTGGAACAACTGAACCCTTTAGCAGAGACAAAATCGCTAATGGCGTCAGAAAAGCTTGTCAGGGCCGACCAGTTAGCGAGGCAGATCTAGCGATGCTGGCACAAACGGTTGAAGAATCAATCCGCGCAACCGGTGTTGCTCAGGTTGAAGCCCAAGAGGTAGGCCTTGCAATTCTTGGACCACTGAGAAAGCTTGATGAGGTTGCGTTCATGCGATACGCCAGCGTTTATCAGGGCTGGGAAACACTAGAAGATTTCGAAGCAGCGATTGCTGTGCTCAAAGTAGAGCGCGAAAGCCAGGTTTCGCAGTCGACCTAGTCGAATGCGATTACAAAACATAAAAACTAAAAACATAAACAGAAAGGCAACATAATGACGGATACATCGGCTTTCACCGACGCTGGTGCGGCGCAGGGGAGAAAAGGGCTCAAGATTGAGCGCGTTTACACCACCGAAGGCGTCCACCCATACGATCAGGTTAACTGGGAGTTCCGCGACGTAGTTCAAACCAACTGGAAGACTGGCGAGACCATCTTCGAACAGCGTGGAGCTGAGTATCCAGAGTTCTGGAGCCTAAACGCTTCAACAATCGTCACCACAAAGTACTTCCGTGGCGCAATGGGCACACCTTCACGTGAATTCAGCCTTCGTCAGCTGATTAACCGTGTTGTGTTGACCTACGCACAGGGTGGCCGTGACCACGGTTACTTTGCTACCGAAGAAGATGCCACCATCTTCGAGCACGAACTTACCTTCATGCTTCTAAACCAGGTGTTCTCTTTCAACTCACCGGTTTGGTTCAACGTAGGTACCTCAAGCCCGCAGCAGGTTTCTGCTTGTTTCATCTTGTCTGTTGATGACTCAATGGAATCGATTCTTAACTGGTACCGCGAAGAAGGAATGATCTTCAAGGGTGGATCAGGAGCTGGTCTTAACTTGTCACGCATTCGTTCATCTAAAGAACTACTTCGTTCATCCGGTGGTTCAGCTTCAGGCCCAGTTTCATTCATGCGTGGAGCGGATGCATCTGCAGGAACAATCAAGTCTGGTGGTGCGACTCGTCGTGCAGCCAAGATGGTTGTTCTAGATGTTGATCACCCAGACATCGAAGAATTCATCGAGACCAAGTCTCGTGAAGAGGACAAGATTCGCGTACTACGCGATGCAGGTTACGACATGGAGCTTGGTGGCAAGGACATCAACTCTGTTCAGTACCAGAACGCTAACAACTCAGTTCGTGTCAACGAAGAGTTCATGAATGCTGTTGAGCGTGGCACAAACTTCGGTCTGCGTGCGCGTACAAACGGTGAAGTTATCGAAGAAGTAGATGCACGTGAGCTATGGGACAAGATTGCCTATGCTGCATGGGCATGTGCGGACCCTGGTATCCAGTACGACGACATCATCAACGACTGGCACACAACTCCAGAATCAGGTCGTATCACAGCATCTAACCCATGCTCTGAGTACATGCACTTGGACAACTCATCATGTAACCTAGCCAGCCTGAACCTCTTGAAGTTCTTGAACCCAGATGGTTCTTTCGACAGCGAGAAGTTTGTCAAGGCGTCTGAGTTGATCTTCACAGCTATGGACATCTCGATCTGTTTCGCAGATTTCCCTACCGAGAAGATTGGTGAGACTACACGTGCATTCCGTCAGCTAGGTATTGGTTACGCAAACCTTGGTGCATTGCTAATGGCAATGGGTCTTCCTTACGACAGCAACGAAGGTCAGGCACTAGCTGGAGCTATCACATCATTGATGACAGGTACTGCTTACCGTCGTTCAGCTGAACTAGCTGGTGTTGTAGGTCCATACGATGGCTACGCTCACAACAAGACAGGTCACGACCGCATCATGCGCAAGCACGAGGCAGCTAACGCTAACCTACTTTCAGTTTCTGAAGTTGACCGTTCGGTTATCGAGGCAGCGACTCGTCAGTGGGCTCTAAACACTGCTACTGGTTCTTCTAACGGATGGCGCAACTCACAAGCTTCATTGCTTGCACCTACCGGAACTATCGGATTCATGATGGACTGTGACACCACAGGTATCGAGCCAGACTTCTCATTGGTGAAATACAAGAAGCTATCAACCGGTGGTTCAATGCAGATTGTCAACCAGACAATTCCATTTGCATTGCACAGACTTGGTTACTCACAGGAGACCATCGAAGCAATCATCGATCACATCAGCACCAATGGACACGTTGTTGAAGCACCTGGCCTAAAGCCAGAGCACTACGCAATCTTCGACACCGCTGTTGGTATTCGTGCGATTGAGCCAATGGGTCACGTGAGAATGATGGCAGCAGTTCAACCGTTCCTTTCAGGTGCGATCTCAAAGACTGTAAACATGCCAGAGACTGCAACCATTGAAGAAGTCAAGGAAATTTATTTCCAGGGCTGGAAGTATGGTCTAAAGGCTCTTGCTATTTACCGCGACAACTGTAAGGTGGGTCAGCCGCTTAGCGATGCTAAGGCAAAGGTTGACGAGAAGGCTGCTCCGGTAGAAGCTAACCCAGTACAGCTATCGCACCCAGTGCGTAAGCGTCTACCTAAGTCACGTCCATCTTCAACCACCTCATTCACTGTTGGTGGAGCAGAAGGTTACATGACTGCAGGAACATACCCAGACGGCGTTCTTGGTGAAGTATTCCTAAAGCTAGGTAAGCAGGGTTCAACTCTTGCCGGTGTTATGGATGCATTCTCAATCGCAGTTTCAATTGGACTCCAGTACGGTGTGCCACTAGAGACTTACGTACAGAAGTTCACTAACGTCTCATTCGAGCCAGCAGGTTTGACTGATGACAAGGACATCCGTATGGCTAAGTCTCTGATGGACTACATCTTCCGTCGTCTAGCAATTGACTACCTGCCAACTGAGACTCGTCAGGCACTCGGTATCAACACTGCATCAGAGCGATCAGCTTCTCTTGATGCAGCTGGTACTTACCCAGCAATTGCTGAGTTACCTTCAGCAGCAGCAGCAGATGTTGTTGAAGCACCAGTTGTTATTGAGCTAAAGGTTGAAGAAGTAAAGACAGAAACCCGTCAGGTTCACTCTTCAGCTGAGTTGTTCGACATGCTCCAGGGAACCGAATCAGATGCCCCACTTTGCTTCAGCTGTGGAATCAAGATGAGACCTTCTGGTTCATGCCACGTCTGCGAAGGCTGTGGATCAACTAGCGGTTGCAGCTAAACCAAAATTGAAAATGGGTCGACTTCACTTTAGAAGTCGACCCATTTCCATTTCAAGCGTATTTGTGACGATGACGGTAACCTAGGACAATGATTTACCCAATACTCTTTCGCTTAGTGCTCTCTAAGTTAGATCCAGAAAGAGCTCATCATCTTGGCATGTTTGCAATTCAATTTGCGTCCGCTCTTCGTTTGACAAAGTTGTTGCCAAAAATCAAAACCCAATCTGTAAAGGCTATGGGGCTTTCATTTGAATCACCTTTTGGTCTGGCAGCAGGCTTTGATAAGAATGCTATAGCGGTTAGAGCACTAGGTGAGATTGGTTTCTCTCACGTTGAAGTCGGCACAGTAACTGCGATTGCTCAAGCAGGTAATGAAGCACCTCGACTTTTTAGATTGAAAAGAGATCGCGCACTTATCAATCGCATGGGGTTCAACAACGATGGTGCAGAAGTAGTTGCCAAACGTCTAGCAAAACTTAGAGCAACTAAACAAAATCTTCCAGTAATTGGGATAAACATTGGTAAAAGCCGAGTAGTTGATGTGAAAGATGCAGTTGCTGATTATCAAACCAGTGCAAAGCTTTTAGCTCCTTATGCTGACTACATCGCGGTGAATGTTTCTTCACCAAACACTCCTGGACTTAGATCTCTTCAAGATGTCTCATCACTTCGACCAATACTTCAAGCTGTGTTAGCAGAGTCTTTGGGTAAGCCGGTGCTAGTAAAGATAGCTCCTGATCTAACGGATGAAGCAATTATTGAAGTAGCGCAATTGGCTAAAGAACTTCAGCTAGCCGGAGTTATTGGCACCAACACGACTATCTCCAGAGAGAAGTTAGTTACACCAGCAGAAGAAGTTGCTGCGATGGGTGCAGGTGGTTTATCTGGCGCTCCATTAGATAAAAGATCTTTGGAAGTGCTAACTGTATTGCGTAAGAATCTAAATCCAGAGCAGGTTGTTGTTTCTGTCGGTGGAGTAGAGACAAGTGCGCAGATGCAACAACGCTTAAATGCTGGCGCTGACTTGGTTCAGGGGTATACAGGTTTTGTTTACCTTGGTCCGCTTTGGGCCAGAGCAGTCACCAAAATCTAGACCAGTCTTGCCTCAGGTGATTTAGTTTCGCGAGGGTCTGTCACTGTAACAGGAGCTAGCAGTTCAGTTACCTTAGTCATAATCTCAACTGGAATCTCAACTCCCACTGCACCAAGGTTGCTAGTGATTTGTTCAGGAGTGGTTGCTCCAACAATTGCGCTAGCAACGTTCTTGTTTTGCAGCACCCAAGCAAGAGAGAACTGAGCCATGGTTAGACCGAGCTCATCTGCAAAAGGCTTTAGTTGCTGAACTCTAGTCAAAACATCGTCGGTGAGTAATTTTTGGATGAAGCTGTTAACCTTTTCATCAGCTGCTCTAGATCCTTCTGGAACAGGTTGGCCTGGCAGATATTTACCTGTGAGTACACCCTGAGCCATTGGTGACCAAACAATCTGACTAACACCAAGTTCTTCACAAGTAGGAATAACTTCAGCTTCAATAACTCTCCAGAGCATTGAGTACTGAGGTTGGCTAGAGATTAGTTGAAAGCCCATTTCTTTAGATAATTTGTGACCGGCGCGAATCTGTTCTGCGTTCCACTCTGAAACACCGATGTATAGAGCTTTACCCTGGCGAACGATGTCAGCAAAAGCCTGCATGGTCTCTTCTAGAGGAGTCTCAACATCAAATCTGTGCGCCTGATAGAGATCAACGTAATCCATCTGCAGGCGCTTCAAAGAGCCATTGATTGACTCCATGATGTGCTTGCGGGAGAGCCCAGTGTCATTTGGGGTGCGCTCTGCAACAGGCCAGTAAACCTTTGTGAAGACTTCGAGTCCTTCTCTACGATGACCCTTAAGGGCATCACCAAGAACTACTTCAGCTGCTTGGTTAGCGTAGACATCGGCTGTGTCGAACGAAGTGATTCCACCTTCAAGAGCA